>JBAXBM010000084.1:0-8853 GCA_037141995.1 Candidatus Omnitrophota bacterium | reverse complement strand
GAACGAAGGCCTTGGCTTCATCGGCGCCAAACAAGGCATGGCCGCATATGCCACAGCGTCTTTGCGCAAGGGGTAATGGGTATGGGGATTCCGTACGCGTCCCCAGGGTTCTTAGTGCAAAGGAAAAGACATTATCGTGGCGCTGTGGTGAATTTGATCCCGGAATAATGGTGTCTGGCACTATTATTTTGAAGACACTGCAACAGGCTGTAAAATTGCTGGCGGATATAAGCGGGCGCAAGGCATTGACTAGCGATGATAATGTTGATGCTGCTTGATTCGTGTTCTATATTATGGTACGATTGTACTATTATGTAGAACAATTGGAGGGTGGAAGATGTTAATACCTGCTGGAAGAAAGAAAATGCTTGAGGTTTTTTTGAAGGATCCGTTTAAAGAGATCCATTTAAGAGAGCTAGCACGCCTTTCAACGTCATCGCTTACGAACGTGAACAATTCCATGTGTCTTTTCGTGAAGAATAATATGTTTATAAGAAATGAAGTGGCACGGGCAACATTTTTCAAGCCAGACCTTGCCAATGATGAAACGATCAAGCTTTTTGAGTTCCTTGAAATTGAAAGACGTAATGCCTTCTATTCAAAGAATAAGGCAATCGCACGGTTGCTCAGAAAATATACTGACACCAGCGTAGATCGTTCCAATAAAAGAATACAAATGGTTATTCTTTTTGGTTCTGTTGCCAGAGGGGAATGGACGAAGGATAGCGACATAGATATCCTGGCGGTTGTGGCGGATAAAGAGAATGAGATCATTAATATATTGAATAAATCCAGGGCGGAGACGGGTTCATTTCTCGAGATCAACCCGGTATGTACGACAATAAAGAAGTTTCAGGAAAGCATGAAGAACAAGGCAGAGTTTTATGATAATCTCTGGGATGATCGGGTGGTGCTTTATAATGAATTCTTGTTTTGGCAACTTGTGAGAGAGGGAAGAAGTAATGCCAGCCAATATTGAACAGATTCTAAGAGGCTGTTTTCATCCCAAGGAAGGCAAGGCTAATTTAAAGCAGGTGCCGATAAATATCGGACGGGCGCGAGAGCATGTGGATAAGGCGCATGCTAATCTCCGGGCGATGAAGTTAATGTATGACAACGATCTGTTTGACTGGACGATCGTGTGTGGATATTACGCGATGTATCTGCTGTCCTGGCCGCACTTTATAAGATCGGGATCCGTGCGACAGCTCACTATTGTGCCCTGGCCGCGTTCAAGGAGTTTTATGTTCTTAGGGGAAAAGTGAATCCTGAATAGAATAATGGTGTCTGGCACTATTGTTTCGTTATTCTTGAAGAGGCTTTATGGATAAAGAAAAGACGCTGGTTGTATTTGAGAACAAAAAGATCAGAAGGATCTTTCATGAGAATGAATGGTTCTTTAGTGTTGTTGATGTGATCGAGGCATTAACAGATAGTCCAACGCCACGGCAGTATTGGGGCAAGATTAAGGATCGGGAATTTAAGGATCTTCAGTTGTCCCCAATTTGGGGACAACTGAAATTGGAGTCAGAAGACGGAAAGAAATACGCAACCGACTGTGCTAACACAAAGTCGATATTCAGGATCATTCAGTCGATCCCGTCAAAGAAGGCAGAGCCGTTTAAGATGTGGTTGGCGCAGGTGGGTTTCGACAGGGTTCAGGAGATTGAGAATCCTGAATTGGCGCAGAAGCGAATGAAGGAGATTTACAGGGTCAAGGGTTATTCTGAAGATTGGATCGAAAAGCGGGTCAGGGGTATTGCTGTTCGGGATGAACTGACCGATGAATGGAAAAAGCGAGGCGTTTCTGAAGAAAGAGAATACGCCATTCTTACCGCTGAAATATCAAAGGCTACGTTTGGCATGACGCCTGGAGAATATAAGGAATTCAAAGGCCTCGAGAAAGAAAATTTACGCGATCACATGAATGATCTGGAATTGATTTTCTCCATGTTGGGTGAGCGGGTTTCTACGGAAATCACCCGGCAGGAAGATGCTCAAGGGTATCAGCAGGTGGAAGGTGCCGCCCGGCGCGGCGGGAGGGTTGCCGGGAATGCCAGGAAAGAAGCCGAACGAGAGTTAGGTCGCCCTATTGCCACACATGAAAATTACTTGCTTGAGACAGAGAAGAAAAAGAAGTTGGAACGGAAGACAAGCGGATAATCGTGTCTGGCACTATTATTCTAGGCCACGACGAACGAAGGCCTTGGCTTCATCGGCGCCAAACAAGGCATGGCCGCCTACGCGACAGCGTCCTTGCGCAAGGGGTAATAGGCGTGGGTATTGTGTACGCGTCACCAGAATTCTTAGTGCAAAGGAAAAGACATTATCGTGGCGCTGTGGTGAATTTGATATCGTAGGGGCGGGTTCCAAACCCGCCTTGATGTTTAGAACGTGTTCGTGAATATATTGTTAACAAATCCGATTTCATATGGATTGGACGATTATTATAGGGTGTCTTGATATTGTTGAACGTATTTTGATATTATAAAAGGGCGGGTTTGGAACCCGCCCCTACGGGATTTTCGGCGTGAGCGGGAGGAGTCCTTATGATAATTTTATTTTATGGCATTCTGGCGTTTTGGCTTGTGATGCTTGTTTTCTTTTATAAAGATGTCAAGGGCGTGCAGGAGCGGGATCCGGCGGCGACCAATACGATCGAGGTGCTCTTCCTTTACGCGGGGCTGCATGCGGTTGTCATGTACCGTATTGCCCATAAATTCTGGAGCTGGAAGGTGCCACTTGTGCCACGGGCGATATCGCAGCTGGCGCGGTTTCTGACGGGGATCGAGATCCATCCGGGCGCGAAGATCGGCAAGGGGCTTTTCATTGATCACGGGATGGGGGTTGTGATCGGCGAGACGGCGATCGTTGGGGATAATGTGTTATTGTATCAGGGGGTTACGCTGGGTGGGACCGGTAAGGAAACCGGCAAGCGTCATCCAACGCTCGGGGATAATATTGTTGTCGGGGCGGGGGCGAAGATCCTGGGGAATATTGAAATTGGCAGTAATTCATATATCGGCGCCAATGCGGTGGTGTTAAAGAGTGTTCCGGCCAATGCCACGGTTGTCGGAGTTCCGGGGCATGTGACAAAGCAGGACGGTGCGAAGATCGATCACAAACTGGCGCATGCGCAGATCCTTGATCCGGTCACGCAGGATATCGAGGCGATCATTCGTCGCCTGGAAACACTTGAAGGCCGTGTGCCTGAAAAGACGGGGGACTGATGGAACTGTACAATTCCTTTACCAGAAAACGCGAGGCCCTGGCACCAGCGCCGGCGCGTATCAATATGTATTCCTGCGGCGTGACTGTCTATGACAAATGCCATATCGGCCATGCCCGTTCGCTGTATACGTTTGACACCATGGTCAAGTACCTGCGTTACCGCGGGTATGAGGTGAAATTTGTCCGCAATATCACCGACGTCGACGACAAGATCATTGCCAAAGCCAAAGAGCTCGGCAAGACATTCGATGACGTTGTCCGCGAGAACATCGAGCTTTATTACCGTGATATGGCGTCGCTTGGTGTGAGCCGGGCGGATGTTGAGCCGCGGGCTACCGAGAATATCCCGCTGATGATCGCGCATATTGAAGGGCTGATCGGCAAGGGCTTTGCCTATGCGGTCGACGGGGATGTGTATTTTCGTGTGCGGTCTTTTCCGGCTTATGGTGCGCTTTCAGGCCAGAGCATTGATAAAATGCTTGAAGGGGTTCGTATTGAGGCGGGTGATAAAAAGGAAGACGCGCTCGATTTTGCCTTGTGGAAGAAAGCGAAGCCTGGCGAACCTTTTTGGCCGAGCCCCTGGGGTGATGGCCGCCCGGGTTGGCACATCGAATGTTCGTGCATGAGCATCAAGCACCTGGGTACGGAGACGCTCGATATTCACGCCGGCGGGCGCGACCTTATTTTTCCGCATCATGAGAATGAGATCGCCCAGGCCGAAGCGTTAACGGGTAAAAAATTTGCAAAGGTGTGGGTGCATCACGGGCTTCTGACGATCAATGGCCAGAAGATGTCAAAATCACTTGGCAATTTTATCACGGTCGAAGATGCGCTGAAGCGCCATTCCCTTAATGCGTTCAAGTTGTTCTTCCTTTCTACGCATTATGCGAGTTCCATTGATTATACGCCGGATAAGCTGGTGGAAATGGAAAAAGGCGTGACCCGATTTAAGAATTTTCTTGTGAAGGCGGATGCGATCCCGACGTCAAAGATCACGTTCGGCATGAATGAGGTGGAATTTGTGCTGGATGCCAAGGAAAAGATCCTGGCGGCGTTGGATGCGGATTTTAATACGGCACTCGCCATGGGGCATGTGTTTGATCTTGTGACAGCGGCCAATCGTTTCATGGATGCCGGGAAAACGGATGATCATTTTGAAGGCAGTGTTCATTTGGCGGCTAGGTTTTTGCGTGAGGTCCTGCAGGATATATGGGGCATGACATTTGATGTGCCGGTGGATGGCCTTTCAGCTGAGGATGAAGCCTTGGTCAAGGCCAGGGCTGAGGCACGACAGGCGAAGGATTGGAAGCGCTCTGATGAATTGCGTGATAGCCTTAAAGCGCGCGGCATTGTAGTAGAAGACGGAAAATCCGGGCAGACATGGCGGCGTGTCCAGGGAGTGGTGGCGTCATGACATTCCCGGGGAAATTTATCACTTTTGAAGGAGCTGAGGGGTGCGGTAAAAGTACGCATGCCGGG
Source organism: Candidatus Omnitrophota bacterium (assembly GCA_037141995.1). GTDB lineage: Bacteria > Omnitrophota > Gorgyraeia > Zapsychrales > Fredricksoniimonadaceae > Fredricksoniimonas. Next base: position 4,143 of record JBAXBM010000084.1, on the reverse strand, counting down.
CTGTTATTTGATTATTTGTCGGGTAAAGGGCGGCGTGTCCGTTTGATCCGTGAACCGGGCGGTGTTATTATCAGTGAGAAGGTGCGCGGGATATTGCTGGACAAAGCGAATACCGCGATGAACAAGGAATGTGAAACGCTTCTTTATATGGCGGCGCGCGCCCAGCTGGTTGAAGAGGTTGTGCTGCCTGAGCTTGCCCAAGGGACGATTTTGATCTGTGACAGATTCCTTGATTCAACACTTGCATACCAGGGTTATGGTTGCGGTGTATCTATTGATATCATTAAATCCGTAGGGCTTTTTGCGACCAAGGGGATCCAGCCGGATTTGACGTTTTTTATCGATCTGGATGCTGAAGAAGGGCTGCAGCGCCGCGGCGCAGAGCGTGACCGCATTGAAATGCGTCCCCGATCTTATCATGAGCGTGTGCGCGCGGGATATCATCAGATTGCCCAAGATGAACCTGGCCGTGTGGTCGTGCTTGACGGGAAAAGGCTTAAGGAAGAGAATTTTCGCCATATTTGTTCTGTGGTTGAAAAAATATTATGAGCGTGCCGGCCAATGATTCCGTGGTTAGCCGGTTGGCGGGGATGCATGCGGCCGGACGGCTGGGGCACGCGTATTTATTTATGGGGCCGAGGGGTATTGGCAAACACGAAACAGCCCTGGCTTTGGCGAGCCGTATTAATTGTTTGAAGGCAGGCCTGGGGGGAACAGCGTGTGATTGCGCTTCATGCCGTAAAATTACGGCGGGGAATCATCCGGATATTTTTGTTGTTGAAAAAGCGCCGGACAAGGCTTTTATCACGATTGATCAGATGCGATGGATCACCGAGCGCCTGGGGTTTCGGGCGCTGGAGGGGCGTGTGAAATGCGCGATTGTCAGGGATGCTGATCTGGTGAATGAGGCGGCGGCCAATGCCCTTCTTAAAACATTAGAAGAGCCGTCAGCAGATACGGTGTTGATCCTGACGAGCGCGTTGCCGCAGGCATTGCCTGCCACGCTCCGTTCGCGTTGCCAGGCCGTCCGATTCCCGGCTTTGGCCAACGACGTCCTTGCGCAGTGCCTGAAAAGCCGTTATGATATGCCTTCCGACGACGCGGCAGCGCTGGCGGCGTTCGGGCAGGGCAGCCCGGGGCGCGCGGCGGCTTTGGGCGATGGCTTTATGGAACGCCGGCGGGCGCTCTTTGATGCATTCTTTGGCCGCGGCGGAACAGATGATTTCATCAAGGCGGCCGGTGCTGACCGTGACAGCGCGCGTGAGGCGCTAGGCGTTGTCCTGATGGCGTGGCGTGATGCCCTGCTGATTAAGGCAGGAGATACTGAACATGTGGTTAATCGTGACCGTCAGGTGGAAGTGCAGCGCCTGGCCGGGCGGTTTACGTTTCAGGAACTCGATGGTCATGTCAGCCGAACAATTGACGCCATCCGGCGTATTGACGGCAACCAGAATATCAAGATTGTGCTGACAGTTGTCCGGGAAATGGTTTTGATATAAGATACGCCAGCTGACGCAGCGCGTCGGCGGCGTTTTATCACAGGAGAATTTTATGGGTAAGTTGATCCAGGTGCGTATGGGGGAATACCGACCGGTGGTTTATGTGGATGACCGGGACGTTGATTGCAGCCGGGGTGATCATGTGGTGGTAGAGGTGGAGCGTTCGACAGAAATTGCCAAGGTCGCGTCCCGTTTTGTGCCGAAATGTGAATCCGAGAAAAGGTTTTTTGCGTCCGGCCGGATTATCCGCAAGGCAACGGAGGCGGATATCCGCCAGGTTGAGCATAACCGTACCAAGGCCAAGGATGCCCTGCATGTGTGCATTGCCAAGATTACGGAAATGAAGCTCGACATGAATATGCTGACCTGCGAGTATGCGTTTGACGGATCAAAGGCCATGTTTTATTTTACGGCCGAAGGCCGGGTTGATTTTCGAGACCTGGTGAAAGAGCTCGCGAAAACTTTTCGTGTGCGCATTGAGCTCAAGCAGATCGGTGTGCGTGACAGGGCGAAAATGGTCGAAGGGTACGGGGTCTGCGGCCAGTTTTTATGTTGCGCGTCTTTCATCAAGGATTTCAGCCAGCTTTCGATCAAGATGGCCAAGGAACAGGCGCTGCCGCTGAATCCTTCGAAAATCTCTGGCGTATGCGGCCGGATCAAGTGTTGTATGGCGTATGAATTCAATGTCTACAAGGAGCTCAATAAAGGGCTTCCCAAAATAGGCGGCAAGATTGATACGCCGGAGGGTAAAGGGAAGGTGATCAATTTGAATGTTCTTAAACGTCTTGTCCAGGTGGACATTGGCGACGGCAAAATCGTAAAATTAAATATCCCGCTTAATGACAGTGCTAAAGATGAAAAAAAATAAATTTTATATTACAACACCGATTTATTACGTTAATGATACGCCGCACATCGGCCACGCCTACACCACCATCCTGGCGGATGTCCTTTCGAGGTTTCACCGCGGGATGGGCGATGATGTTTTCTTTTTGACGGGGCTGGATGAGCACGGGCAGAAGGTTCAGCAGGCGGCAGAGAAGCGGGGCTTGACGCCGCAGGCGCATTGTGATGACCTGGCACCGCGGTTTTCCGGGCTTTGGGAACGATTGGGGATTAGCAATGATGATTTTATTCGTACAACACAACCGCGGCACGTGACGGTGGTGCAGGCTGTTCTGCAGGCGGTATATGATAAAGGCGATATTTATCAGAAGGAATATGAAGGGCTCTATTCTGTGGCGGAAGAGCGCTTTATTACCGAAAAAGAAGCGGAGTCCGGGCAGTTCCGCGAGGTCAGGAAGATCCAGGAGAAAAACTGGTTTTTCCGGATGAGCCATTATCAGGAGCGCCTTGTCCGTTATATTGAAGAGCATCCGGGGTTTATCCGCCCGGAGCACCGCAAGAACGAGATGCTGGGTTTTTTGCGTCAGCCGCTGGGCGACCTGTGCATATCCCGGCCGAAGTCCCGTTTGAACTGGGGGATCGAAATTCCTTTTGACCGTGACTATGTCACGTATGTCTGGTTCGACGCCCTGATTAATTACATCACGGCGCCCGGTTATTTATCTGACGAAGAAAGATTCAGGCGCTGGTGGCCGGCGTCGGTACATTTGATCGGCAAGGATATCCTGACCACACACTGTGTTTACTGGACGACCATGCTTTTTGCCCTCGACCTTCCTTTGCCGGAGACAATTTTTGCCCATGGCTGGTGGCTGACCGGGGAAAGCAAGATGTCAAAGTCCGCCGGTAATGTTGTTGATCCGCTGGATATTGCCAGCCAGTACGGGGTGGATGCGTTGCGCTATTATCTGATGGCTGAAATGGTTCTCGGCGCTGACAGTAATTTTACGCCGGAGAACTTCATCAAGCGTTACAACAGCGATTTGGCCAATGATTTCGGCAACCTGCTCAATCGGTTGTCCGGATTGATTGGAAGATATTTTGAGGGGATTGTTCCGCCTTCACAGGGGCCTTCTGCGGATGATGAAGTGATCATGGTTCAGGGGCAGGCATTGAGCGGCCGGGTTGAAAACTTGCTTAAAGAGTACAAGGTTGACGCGGCAATCAACGAAATCATGAATCTTGTCCGGGCGGTTAATAAATATATGGAAGTGCAGGCGCCCTGGAAGCTGGCCAAGACCGACCTGGCATCTGCCGGGCGCGTTCTTTATGTGGCGACGGAAGCGCTGCGCCTGGCCGCTGTTTTGCTCGGGGCTGTTATTCCGGAAAAGTCGGGGCAGGTTTTGGATGTTCTTGGCGCCAGGGGCGCGGGCCTTGCCTGGGGCGGGCTTAAGCCGGGGACAAAACTGGCGTTGCATCCGCCGCTTTTTCCGCGGATTGAAACAGATCTTTCCGCTGCCGCGGTTAAGGCCTGAAGGGAATTCCGGCATGCAAAATGTGGCCCGTATCGGCGAGTTTGGATTGATAGAAACGCTCAAGACGTATCAGAATCTATTGCCGCGTGTTGTTAAAGGGATCGGCGATGATGCGGCTGTCCTGAAGGTCCGGGGCGGCAGGTACCTCCTGTTTACAACCGACATGCTTGTGGAAAATGTGCATTTTACCTGTCGCATGAACGCGCGGTCAGTGGGGAGCAAGGCATTGGCCTGCAACCTGAGTGATGTGGCCGCCATGGGTG
>JBAXBM010000083.1:0-8867 GCA_037141995.1 Candidatus Omnitrophota bacterium | reverse complement strand
AATATGCCGCAGAATCAAAACTTATGTTTACTGGATTTCAGATGGTAATGCCTTTCGAAGGCACAACGCTTCGTGAATTTGGGAAGAAAGTTCCAGGTTATAATTTAAGCTATGAGGTTGAGCAGTGTGGGTATACAGAATCAAAAATGCACCGGGTGGGGAATAAAAGGTATGATCTGTCCATACTTCGACGTCAGGGGCAAATGAAATGTTATTTTAATTTAGCAAGAATATGCATGCTTTGGAGGGCGTTATCGTTAAAGGTATGTTTAAAGTTGGCTATGCAGCTGATTATTATAAATTTCCCAGTCATAAGATGTATGAAACGGTTAATCATGGGGTATGGTAAAGTGCGTTGAAACATCAAGCATGGTTACCTTAGGGGAAGTATTTTGATAAGGAAAGGGTGACTTTGGATTCGAAGGAAGAGGATATTACTAAGGTTATTTTAAAATTGATAATTGCTTAAAAGATTTGTGACTTGTTCATACTGAATCAGTATGGTTTTAATTAGGTGTTTATTGAAAAGGAAGAAAATGTTAGGTAATACGCAGAAGATTAAAATTGTTCTGATTCAACCATGGTTGTCATCGCCTGATATTATTCCTGCCATTACACCGCCGGTAGGTTTGATGTACCTTGCATCAATGGCCAGACAAAGATTAGGATCAAATTGTGTTATTGAAATAATAGATGCAAGATTAAAGAAACTTGATTGTATGGCTGTTGCTGAAAAAGTATCAAGAATTAGGCCAGATATTGTCGGTATTAGTGTTATATCTTTTTATGTTAATGAAATGCATAAGATCGCTGCACTGATCAAGAAATCATGTCCAGAAACTCTTATTATTGTTGGCGGGCCGCATATTAGTGCAGAGAAGAAACTGACAGATGAGAATATCGATATTGCTGTGATCGGTGAAGGGGAAGTTGTTTTTGATGCTATCCTTGGGCAATATATCGGGGCGAAAGATTTCTCGGGCATTCCAGGGATTATTTACAGGAAGGAAAACAAAGTCTATTCAAATGCGATGAACCTGTCCTTCATTGAGGATCTTGATGCCATACCTTTTCCTGCTTATGATTTGATTGATATCAAGCAATATGCTGATCTATGCAATTCTTTTAAGGGAATATTTACTTTTAGGGAACAACGGATGGGGGTTTTTACATCGCGTGGATGTCCGAATGGTTGTATTTATTGTCATAATATCTTTGGTAGGAAATTTCGTGCCAGAAGCCCGGAGAATGTTTTTAAGGAGATACTTTTATTGCATGAGAAATATTCTGTTAAGGAATTTTCTATTTATGATGATGTATTTAATTGTGATCGAAACAGGGCTGAGAAGATAGCTGATTTGATCATTGAAAGCAAGATGGACATTGTTTTGATTTTTATTTGTGGATTTCGCATTGATTCCGTTGACGAAGCATTATTAAGAAAACTAAAAGCTTGCGGTACTAAATTTATAAGCTATGGCATTGAGTCTGGTTCTCAGCGGATTCAAGCGTTGATTGGAAAGAATATTGATTTGAATAAAGCTTCAGCGGTCATAGAGATGACCAATAAGTTAGAAATATTTACAGGTGGACATTTTGTTATTGGATTCCCGGGTGAAACGTTGGAAGAGATCAACGCTACGATTAAATATGCTGCAGAATCAAAAATAATGTTTCCCGGGATTCAGATGGTAATGCCCTATGAAGGAACAGCGCTTCGTAAGTTGGGTGAAAAAATCCCAGGGTATGATTTAAGCTATGATGTTGAACGGTTTGGTTACGCAGAAGCCAAGATGCACCGGGTAGGTAATAAAAGCTATAGTTTGTCCATACTTCGACGTCAGGGGCAAATGAAATGTTATTTTAATTTAGCAAGAATGTGCATGCTTTGGAGGGTATTGTCGTGGAAAGTATGTTTAAGAATGGCGATACAATTGATTATTTTTAATTCCCGATTTATAAGATGTATTGAGCGGCGTTGTCGTGGAAAGCATGTTTAAGGATGGCGATAGGCTTCATTTTAAATTCTCTATTTATAAAACGTATGGAACGGTTGATTCTGGGGGATAAAAAGGTGTGTTAGAACGCAGATCTCGGTAGGTTTAATGTTATTTTATTCATCAAGTTGAAAATAATATTGCGGGGGCTGTATTGCATGAGGCGCGGCAGCAACGGCTTTGTAATAATATAAATTTTTCTTTTCAGGGGCTCAACGGTAAGGAATTGTTCGCACAACTAAATGCGAAACATATTTTTGTTTCAACAGGGTCTGCCTGTTCATCTAATATTCTTGAAGCGAGTCATGTGTTGCTGGCTTTGGGTATTAATGCAACCTAAGCGCATGAAGCAGTCAGGATGACGCTGAGTAAATGGACAACCAGAAAGGATGTTGATATTGTTGTTAAGCATCTTAAGGCTCTTGTTGCAAGGATAAGGAGGAAGGTGTGAATAGGGACGTTGAATTCCTCGATTTAACCGGTGTCCCTTGTCCGATGAATTCAGCAAGAGCTTTGGTAAAACTTGCGTTATTGTCCAAGGATTCAGCGCTAGAGATCATTGTGGATGATGGGGAGCAGGCGGTCAATGTGCCGTTATCTCTTGAAGATGAAGGGTATCACGTGCTTTTGAAAGAATCGAAAGGGAGACAATGGGTGCTTCGTGTGCAGAGATCAGATTAAACCCAAGGGTCATTTGCCAGCGCTGTGTTTTGCCCGAGAGCAAACCGGATATTTGGCTGGATGATTCAGGTGTTTGTAATATTTGCCGTGCATTTGATTGGCAAAAGAAGACGGATCAGCCTGTAAAATTGCTGGAGAGTGACTTTATAAAAATATTGAGCCAAAATAAAAGCACCGGGAAATATGACTGTCTGGTCATGTGCAGTGGTGGCAAGGACAGTACCGCGGCGCTTTATTATATGAAAAAGAGGTACAAGCTTAATCCGCTGGCTTTTACATTTGACCATGGATTTGAGACCGAAGATGCTTTGGAGAATGTCCGGCATGCCGTTGATATCCTGGGCGTTGATTTCTTGTTTTTCAAATCGGATTTTATGAAGGACATGTTTGCCGAGATTGTCAGGACCGATGATAAGGCTGTTCTCTGTCACCCTTGTTCTATTTGGTATATGGGGCTGACTTTTGAGACGGCGGCGCGTTTTGATATTCCGATGATTGTAGCAGGATGGACAAAAGGCCAGGCAACACAGCAGCCACTGATGTCTCGTTGCGGCTGTAATGTTCATCAGACGGAATTTGTGTCTATGTCCAAAGCAACCCGGGCTTTCCTGGACAGATATATCAAGGAAAACTTAAAATACAAGGATTTCCCCCGGAGCATGGAGGAAGTCTTGGCCATTGCCAAGAAGCGTCATAGGGCGACGGTGGTGTCACCGCATTGGTTTTTACCTATGGACGCCAGTATTTATATCGAAATATTAAAAAATGAATTGAAGTGGAAATTCCCCCGAATCAGTTATCCGGGGTTATCTACGAATTGTTATTTGAATTTTATTTCTGTTCATCAGGCTATCAAGAATTTTGGTTATACGCATTATCATGTGGAAATGAGCAAAATGATCCGCGAATCATTGTTGTCGCGGCAGGAGGCATTGAAGTTGCTGGAGATCAAATTTGATCATCATATGCTGCAGCATGTGATGCAGAAACTTGAGCTGGGCAAGAAGGAGGACAAGATATGATGAAACATATCCGGGAAATCCTGCAGTTGGTAAGGTTGGCCGTGCAAAAGACATTAATGATGGCGTTTCTTGTTGTTCTGTATCTTGTCGGATTTGGTTTAACAACTTTGTTTGTAAGACTTTTTAAGCCGGGTTTTTTGTTGAGGGGGTTTAAGATGGATGAGGCTTGCTGGCGAGAGGCTTCGGGCTATAACGTGGATCAGGATGATAGTCTGCGGCAGTCCTAGATCGTTAAAGGGGATGCTATGAATAAGGTCCGGTATGTATTTAAGGAAATGGTTTATTTGATCAAGAAACACAAATTGGCTTTCCTGCTTCCGATTTTCATTGTATTGGCATTGCTTGTTTTCTTGGCTTGTTATGTGGGTCCTGCCGCTGTAACGATGTTTATTTACGCCGGGATTTGAACTTGTTGTTAACAGGATAAATGGTGGCGGGAGATATGAATATACTGGGGATATCTTGTCATTATCATGATGCTGCGGCTTGTTTGGTTAGAGATGGTGAGCCGGTTATTGCTGTCCAGGAAGAGCGATTCACCCGGAAGAAGAATACTGCGGAATTCCCGATTCATGCAATAAATTATTGTGTCCAGGAAGGAGGGATTACCTTTGCTGACATTGATTACATCAGTTTTTATGAAAAGCCTTTCCTTAAGTTTTCCCGGGTCGTCATTGATCATATGCAGGCATGGCCGTATTCCTTCCATCATTTTCTCCGGACAATGCCTCTTTGGCTGCAGGAAAGGCTGACGCTCCCATTAACATTGGAAAAGGAGATTGGGTTTAAAGGAAAAGTATTTTTTCTAAAACACCATTTGTCGCACGCGGCAGGTTCTTTCCTGGTGTCTCCCTTTGAGGAGGCGGCGATCTTAACGAGTGATGCTGTGGGTGAGTATGCGACGATGACCTATGGATATGGTCATGGCCGGGATATTAAGATATTGAAAGAAATACAATATCCGAATTCATTGGGATTGGTTTATACAGCGGTGACAACATATTTAGGGTTTGCCGCTGATGAGGGGGAGGGAACAACCATGGCGCTGGCCAGCTGCGGCAAGCCAAGGTATTTGGATAAATTAAAAGGAATTATAAAAGTTAACCTTGATGGCAGTTTCATTATTGATGAAAGCTATTTCGGGTTTAATAAAGGCAGTAGATTATATAGTCGAAAGTTTTTAAAGGTTTTTGGTTGTGACAGAGACCCCAACGCGAGGATAGAAGAAAGGCACTGTGATATTGCCGCAAGCCTGCAGAAGTTCACAGAAGAAACACTTCTAACAATTGTACGACATCTTCACGCTGAAACCGGCCTGGATAAGTTATGCCTTGGGGGCGGGTTGTTCCTTAATTGTGTGGCCAATAGTAAAATTCAGGAACAAGGGCCTTTTAAAGAGATTTTTATTCAGCCTGCCGCAGGTGATAGCGGCGGGGCTTTAGGTGCAGCGATATATACATATAATTGTATCTTGAATAACCCCAGGGCCTATATTATGCGCGATGCGTATTTAGGAACGAATTATTCAGATGCGCAGATCAAAAAGATTTTGTTGAATCATAATATTGTTTATAGGGAGTATGAGGATGATGCATTGTCAATGTTCGTAGCCCGTCAAATTGTTGAGAATAAAGTTGTGGGATGGTTTCAAGGACGAATGGAATTCGGGCCAAGGGCTTTGGGAAATCGATCCATCTTGGGGAATCCTTGCAATCCTGAAATGAAGGAAATATTAAACGAGAAAGTAAAAAAGAGGGAATCTTTTCGTCCTTATGCGCCGGTGGTGCTTGAAGAGCGTGCCGGTGAGTTTTTTGAATTATCCGGGGCATCACCATTTATGTTGCTAGCGCCTAAGGTCAAGGAAGATAAAAGAAGTATTATTCCTGGAGTTGTCCACGTGGATGGTACGGCGCGTGTTCAAACGGTGCGTCGGGATACAAATTTTAAATTGTGGCAGTTGATCAAGGCTTTCGAGAGCCTTACCGGAGTTCCTGTTATTATTAATACGTCTTTTAATTTGCGTGGTGAGCCGGTTGTTTGTTCGCCCGATGACGCGGTGGCATGTTTTAGGAAAAGTGATATGGATTATCTGGTGTTGGGGAATTTTGTTCTGGGGAAGTCTTCTGATTTTATGGCGGATAAATAGAATTATTGAGGAACAATATGAAGAGAATATTGATTTTTCTTGTCGGTGTTATAGCCGCTTTATCTTTGTTAGAGATTGGATTAAGACTGGCCAGTTTTATTTATCAAGAAAGCAGAAAGATATCATTTCAGGTGACGACAAAGACAGATATGAAGAAGTTTGTGGTGCTATGTTTGGGGAATTCGTACACACTTGGGATGGGGGTTTCCCCAGAAATGAGTTATCCATCGCAATTACACAGGATGTTGGATCAAAAGGGCATCAATAATCTTGTAATTAATAAAGGTGTGGCGTGTCAAAATACGAGTCAGTTGTTGAGCGAGTTGAGGGGTTATATCCGGAAGTATCATCCTGATTTGATCATTCTTCAAACGGGCAATGTTAATCCGTGGAATTATTCTAGATATATAGATTATTTAAGCAGGGAGAAGAAGCGAAGCTCAGCTGTAATTTATTTTAAAAATGTTTTAGCCAATTTGATGTACGAAAGCCGGGTTTACCGGTTGTTAATATTATTGAACGACCGAAAGGGGGAAAATATGGATGCGCAGTTCAGCCGTCAGGGGCAGGTTGAATCTGTCGCTTTTGTTTCTCCCTCTGAAGCGGAAATTGACCAGTGGATTAAATCGGATATGAGGGAGATTGTCAAGGTCATTCAAGAAGAGAATATCGGGTTGATCGTGCAAAATTATCCTCGATCAACGCATGTAAACTTAATTTTATTGGATATTGCCAATGAGTTACGTTTGCCATTTGTGGATAATTATTCTGTTTTTCAAAAGAAGATGTTACAAGGTGCAGCTGAACAGGATTTGTTTGTTCCTGATGGGCATTGTAGCGCGGCGGGTTATGGGGTGATGGCGGAAAATGTGTTTAAAAAGATTGTAGCCACAGATTCAACAGTACATGAGCCGAGTTTGCCTTTATTTGTAATGCATGAACAAGAAATTTCTCTTATTAATGATGTTATCTATACCGGTTGGAAAGATGGTGCTGCCACTGAAATGTTAGTTAAATATAAAGATGATCTTGTACGAATTAAAGAAAGTTTTCTTGAAGATCTGACAAACAATAAGGTTGAGACCCCCGCATCGAGAGAATATCTTGCCGTTAATAAGGCTGTTTTGAAAAAGTCCGCCTTATTGTTGCTTGTTGAAGCAGAACAGGCTGTTTTCCATAGTAATAATACGTTGTTTGAGTTAAATATTCTTACATGTATGGATGTTTGTCATTTTTTTGCTGACCAGGAGTCTTGGGTTGAGGTTTCGGTGGAGAATGAATTTCTTATTTTTGATGCGATCTTTACCTTATTGGAGAGGCATGGTCATCAACAATCTTACGATAAAGTTTTCTTTAAAAAATGTATTTTAAAATTACAACAATTAATGGATCACTCGCGATATGGGAAAGTATTTTACGATGAGCATGTTAAAGAACTGAAACTAAGAATTGATAATGTCGGGAAAAGGGCGCGAAGTGGTGAAAGCATGGCTGATATTTCGGAGTCTTATGGGGGTGGGATACCGGTGTCATTGTGGGAAAGGCTGCGTCGAGATGAAAGTGCTAAAAAGCTTTTCCATGAAAGAGCTTGGCTTGTCATAGATCGGTGGTCCGCGGATGCAAAAGAAGCCTTCGGGAAGAATGCATCAGCTGCCTTTGACAGGCACTTTGAAATTATTACGCAACAGCTTGAAGAGAGGCTTATTGCTGGTTCATATGAGAATTCTCGTGATGCATTGGTGGACACTTTTATATGTTGGTTAAGAAAAGGTCTTCCTAAAACGCAAGGAGCGGCAGATCGTTTTTATTATTTTCTTAGTCAGGTTAAGCTTGTGTATATTGGTATGTTGGGAAAATTGTTTGAGATCGACCATCATCGATCACTCGCATCTTTGTCAGAATTGGAGCTTCAGTATGCTGTCACTTTGCCTAAAGATGACTTTACGGCAGAAGGGAAGGATTTTTCTTTATATCAAAAGGTTGATGAAAGGCGTGTGTGCGGCGTCGGTGTTGACAGGAAGATTGATCAAGGGATGGAGTTGCTGGATGTTGGAAATTCTTTAAAACGGAGGTTTAGTGATCAAGGGGGGGAGTTGTTGGATGTTGGAAATTTTTTAAAACAGAGGTCCGGCGGCGACATTTGTTTTTTGTTTTAGCAAGAATGGGTCTGTTTTGAAAGTTGTCGTTGTTGATTTGCAAAAAAGCTGTTTAGGATGGTTGGTATGCTAATAGTGCGTGAAAAAAAAGTTTTTGCTATAGTTATTACGACTTTAATGGGGCTCATTTGTTTATTCTTATGTTTAGAGATTGGTTTGCGATGTAAGGGCGTTACTCCATTTATAAATCTTGCCAATGGTGCTGATTGGGTGGAGCAAGATCGTTTGTTGGGCTGGAAGAATAAGGTTGGGGTACATACGTCATGGCCAAAGAGTTGGGCTGACGGTAAAGAATTAAAGATGACGATATGGCCGGGAGGGATGCGCGCGACGGCGGCTTTGAGAATTAAGAAAGACAGGCAAGTTATTTTGTTGGGGTGTTCTTTTATTCATGGATGGGCTTTGAGTGACGAGGAAACAATGGCCTGGAAATTGCAGGAAAAATTTCCAGAAATGGAGTTCCTCAACTATGGGACAGCCGGTTATGGTACGTATCAGTCTTTATTATTATTGGAAGAATATTTGAGGCATTGTTCCAGGCCGCCAGCTGTTGTTTTATATGGTTTTTGTGATTTTCATCGTTATCGCAATGTTGCTTATATGGCTTTTGTCCGCTTTGTTGCCATGTGTGGACGGGGATCTCGTCGTGCCAAAATACCGTACTGTTTGATTGATAAGAGTGGTGCGTTGCAAAGGAAGATGCCTGTCGAGTATCCAATATTTTGGGGAGATAAATTTTCTGTGGTCGTAGATTCTGTTCATTATAATTTTTTAAAATTTTTTAACAGGTCGAGAGCAGAGCAAATGGATATGGTTATGCAGAAGCTTTTGATTGAGATTAATATGTTATGTAAAAGGAAAGGTT
>JBAXBM010000082.1:0-9293 GCA_037141995.1 Candidatus Omnitrophota bacterium | reverse complement strand
TATTATTTCAATAACACAATTTGATCCTAATCTTTGTCTGGCCATTGATGCAAGGCACATCAAGCCTACAGGCGGTGTAAGGGCAGGAATGATATCAGGAGATGCCAACCATGGTTGAATCAAAACAATTTTAATCTTCTGCGCATGGCCTAACATTTTATTCCTTTTTAATGCATCGTTAGTTAAGATTTGATTGATCCAATCTTTTGATATAAAAAAATAAAAAAACCATCCTGTTCAGATGACATTGTCATCTTATACTTTCTTGAAATAAGTTCTTTCACGAATTGAATATTCTCACTCAAAGGCGATCCAAAGTCCCAGGATGAACAAATGAACCATACCCGTTGATCAAAAACGTCAACTGTTTCTGTCTTTTGGAAGTTCTTGGAAAAAGAAAAAGCCATACACTCATTATCAGCTTCACAAACGGCGGTTCGATACCATAGATTTTCAAACAGGCGTAGATTTACACGTTCAAAAGGCATCATCATTCGTTGATTAAAAACAAAGCTATTTCTTTCCATAGAACCAAATTTCATCCACAATGCGTTAGAAGCAATGGCAAAACTCTGGAAATCAGCTGTAATAACCTTATCCGTCGGGCGTAAATTGCTCAAAACAAAATCCATTAATATTCTGTATCTTTTTTTAGGATGAACACCCTGATAAAAGTTACCCTTGGCATTATCGTGACAATATATTTTCGCTTGATCATATCCGAAAATCATCGAAATTACAAACATAACTCCAACAAGAATAGCCCCTGATTTCAAAAAATTATTAGTAATACTTCCTACCGCCCGAACCATACATATTAAAAAAAATGGTGAGAAAATAATCATCTGCCGATCGAGATAAAGAGGTATCCCAAAACAAGATAAAAGAAAAATGAAAAATATAGAAAGAATTGAACAATAAAAAATAAAACTAAATTTATTCTTATCTTCGCGCCAGAAAACAAAAATACCTCGCAACCATAAAAACCAGCATAAAATCACCCCAAATAAAATCTGAACAGGTTGTGCCAAATATCCGGCCGTAAAGACTAAAGGAGTTAAAAGAACAGTACGCATACCAGGTGAAGGAAGCCAAAATTGACCATGGCTGATAATCGATAAGAATGGCGAGAAAAAAACACACAATACTCCGGTCATACCGAAGAATAAAAAACCTTTGAATGAAATCCTGAACCCATCCTTTGTTAGAAAAAAGAAACCCAGTAAAATAAACAAAATAATACAATAATAACTTGTCCCCACCGCGAGAATCATCACACAAATCCACAAAAACCAATATTTCCGCTCATTGGTCTTGATCATCTTTAAGAAAAAATATACCGCTGTCAAAGATAAAAAACTGGCAGTACTATACGGCCGCGCTTCCTGGGCATACCACACATGAAAAGGACTCAATGCCATCCAAATCACAGCCATTACAGCCTCCCTGCGGCACAGGAAGAACAAGGCAACGGCATAAAACATAGCCAGAGCCCCCATGCTCATGATGACAGAGAACATACGCAACGCTGTTTCACTGGTGAAGAAATGACTGTAAACCCAAATAACAAAGAAATAAAACGGTGGCCAATGCTCGACAAAAATAAACATACAAAAAGCTTTTAAAAGTGAAACATCGAACACATTCGCGAGATAATGCAACATGTGCGGCGTGTATTGTTCTATTAAAAGTTCATCATACCAAAAAGGATACTTTGCCAATCCATGCATCCTGAACCAGAAAGCACAAGAAAAAATAACTGCCATACCCCCGACATAAAATAACGAACTATATTTTTTCATTAAAATATTTGCACCTTTAAAAACCCACTAAACACTTCGGTGACTATATTGTGTTCACCCTTTAGAGCACTTCATGGAATCAAAATACAAAACAAATGTCGCCGGCCTGTTTGAGTTCGAAATTTTCAACGGTTAGCAATTCTTTCCCTTGATCATTTCTCCTGTCAACACCAACACTGCAAACACGTTTATCGTCAACTGTATTATAAAAAATAAAATCATTCCCGCTTTCAGAAAAATCATCTTTCGGTAAAACATCCGCATACTGCGGCACTAATTCAGATAAACCGGAAATTGACTTATTATTGTCGATCTCAAATAATTTTTCCAAGATCCCAATATAAACGGCTTTAACTTCAGCAAAATAAAAATATAACGCATTGATATCTTTTGAAATAAAAAAATTATTAACTATCATAAAAAAGTTAAAACCATCAATCATTTTATCTTGAAAATTCGTATATGCATCCGCAGCAAACCTTTCCCCCATAGAATCAACTTCAACTTGAATCTTTTTGTCAAAGGCAATGATCGTATTATTCTGAACAGCCTCTTTGGCATCTACGACCCATTTATCCAGGAGCACGTCCCTTTTCGCATACGCTAACTTAAAATATTCTTTATCAAAAACAAACTTATCAACATCAGAAGGAACAGCCATGCCAGGATAATACTGCTCCATTACTTGACGAACAGGCTCACCTTTGATCAGCGCTTCTTCAATTTTTGCATGAGAATCCTTTATTGTTAATACACTCTCGTCAAAATAATTTTTCACAAATTCATGCCCATCCATCAATTGCTTCAATCTTTCAGCACATGCTTTTAAAAAAGACTTATCACATAAATTCTTATGCATATTCCTTCCCAGCACAGAAAAAAGCATATCGAAAGAAAATAACTTAGTATATAAAAAAAGCTTAAGCATTGACCCCCGATTGGCCAGTACAATACAAGCATCCATTACTGTTAAGATATTTTCCTGAAACAATGCCGTATCACCTTTAACCGCAGCCTGTTCAGCCTGCGCCAGCAACACCAATAAGGGACAAATAATTTTATCAATGCCCTTTCGATTTATAAGAGCCCCCTTATCAGGAAATATCGCCTTGATTCGATCATTATTCTTAAAATCCTGAAGAAGCGCACTTTTCTCTATCTTCATCATCTCATTCTTGTATTTAATTATAATCTCATCCGCAGGACCATCTTTCCACCCATTACGAATAACATCCATGAGAACAGCGATTTCTTGCTCATGCAGAAAAAATAGGAGCTGATTAGCATATTTGATACCTTCGCTTGAAACAGCAATTCCCTGTTCCGTTATCCCCTGCTCTCCCGGCAGGGCATTAGAAACATCCTGCTTTATATTTTTTGAATTATTTATTAATGATTCATTATTAACGACTCCAACCTCATCGATATCAAACGTAAGATTTGTCCCTTCAAAATCAATCATAATTTTATTATCATTCCTGGAAACAATCTTCCCGTCAAAAATTTGCCCGTTGCGAAGCTTAATAACGTCAGCGAAAAGAACGGTTGGCATAAAAAATATAATTAAAATAATTAAAAAAAATCTTCGCATAATCCTCTCCTGTAAAATGTCTTTCATCCGACGATTATCCCAAAGAAGTTGTTATTCATTAGCCCACAACAGCAAGAACCGCGCTTTCCAAATCTATCATCCGGACGGCGCGGTTCTTGTTGTGAAATAATATACCGCCTACTTCGCGAAAAACTCCTCAAGGCCCTGCTGGGTGGGCTTCATGGACTTGTCGCCCTTGCGCCAGTTGGCAGGGCAAACTTCGCCGTTCTTTTCAAAGAAGTCCAGCGCATCAACCATGCGCAAGGCCTCATCCACACTACGGCCGAGCGGCAGGTCGTTAACAACCTGATGGCGCACAATACCTTTCTTGTCAATTAAAAACAGGCCGCGGTAAGCAATACCCGCACCCTCAACCAGCACATCATAATCCCGGGCAATGGTCTTGTTAAGGTCAGCTACCAGCGGATACTGAACACCCTCAATGCCGCCTTTGGCCTTGGGTTCCCTGAGCCATGCCAGATGGCTGAAATGAGAATCAACACTCACACCGATGACAACCGCCTCACGCTTCTTGAAATCTTCAAGTTTAGCCTCAAAAGCATGCAGCTCCGTCGGACAAACAAACGTGAAATCAAGCGGATAGAAAAAAAGCACCACATACTTCCCCTTGAACTGGCTCAGCGTGAATCCCTCAAGGACCTTATCCCCCTGAACTGCGGCGGCCTTAAAATCAGGCGCCTGTTTACCGACTAATACTGACATTTTACCCCTCCTTGATTGATAAACTTGCCGAATCACAAATAATAGGTTAATCTTATACCATCAATTGGTCGCGAATCAAACGTATACGCCTCAATATATGCCTAATAATAAGGACTTCACTTGTTTATACTACCAAAACTTTCCGCATCTGTCAGAAAAACTCTTTTTATCCTGGCGGCTGTTTTTCTTTTATTCTCTGCCGGCCTTTTTTACGTCAACAAAGTACTGTTGCCCATCCAGGCCAAAACCTTTATCCTCAAGCTGGCCCAGGACAACCTCAAACGCGGGGTTACCTTTGACACGCTCCAATACAATCCTATCCGCGGTTTTGTGATCACACAGCTTGTGATCGCCGATAAAAATGATCCTTCCAAGATCTTTTTAAAAGCCGAAAGCGCTTCGGCCAACATCCTCTGGCCGGCACTCCTCAAGAAAAAAATTATTATTCCTTCCGTCGAAATCAACAAACCAGAAATCTGGATGACACGCACCGTCACACACCAGTGGAACTTCAATGACCTGATCCCTGACCCTGCCGCTGCGCCCACCTCCGGATCACCGGCAGCCGCAGACCTGGCCATCACCGGGCTTAACATCACCAATGGCCGTGTCATCCTCACCGATACAACCAGCGAATTCAGCGAAACATTCCTTGTCCCCCTTATCCGCGGGGCATTGTCCCTAGACGGGGTCATCACCATCGCCGGAACCATTGCCATCCCTTCCGGGGAAGGCAGGATCGCCTTCGACGGCCGCATCAGACTTGGGGACAAATCATGCCGCGGAACAATCAAAGCCGCCAATATTCTGCTTGAACGGTACCTGCGCTTCCTGCCGGAACCTCTCCCGGTAAATATCCAGTCCCTGACCATCAAAGATACCAGCATAACAGCCACCTTTGAAAAAGAAACAATAACCCTTTCAGGCAGCCTCCATCTACCGGAAACGGCCATCACCCTGGCGGATAAAACAAAACTTCTTGGTAATATTACCCTGTCCGGGATCAGTGCCCGGAAGGATCAAGACGGTATTGCCCTGGAGGGCCTCCTGCATACGGAAGCCCTGGCGATTGATACACCTGCCGGCGTTACCCTCCGCCTGAATACCCTGAACACCACGCACTTTAAAGCCAGCCTTAAAGGCCCTGAACTACGCGCCGCCACTGACCTTGACGCCAAAGCCATCGATATCACGCTGGCCGACGGTCAAAAATTCACAACCGACCTCAGCATCCGCGCGCTTGAGCTCACTCAAAATGCCCTGACATGGTCTGCCCGCGCCAATGCCAACGCCGCCGGATTATCCGCCGCGCTCAACAACAGCCGTTCCATATCGGGCAGTATCAGCCTCAACAATATCACTATCACGGGTGATATCGGAACAATCCGGGCCCAGGCCGATATCGCCGCGGATCAAATCAAACTTGCCTCCCCCGAAGGGACCCTGACAACCAACATTCTTCTCCCCCAAACACGCCTCAGCCTGGTTAACGGGCGCGTAGAAAGCGCCTTGCGCGCATCATTCCAAAAACTTGACGCCGCTATTCAAGGCATCACCGTCAAGGGGAACACATCACTGAGCGCGCATATCATCCTGGATCCGCGCGCCGCAACACCTTTAACCTATACCGGCATGCTCAGGATTACAGGCCTGTCCGCCGAAAACGTCCCTTCTGCCGGTTCTGTTAATAATATCCGCGGCACGCTCACCTTTGAAACAAACCGGGCCCAGACCAAACAACTCAGCCTCACGGCCCTGTCAACCCCCGTACATTTATCCGGCAGCATCATTGACCTTGCCGCACTCCGGGTGAATATCAAAGCCTCTGCCGAAGCGCTGGATCTTGCGGGCGCCGCCGGATGTATCCCGAACATCATCAAAGAATATGCCGTTACCCTGGGCGGCACAGCAGCTATCGACGCCTCTTTCGACGGATTTTTGTCGCGCCTGCAGGAAGGGAACTTCTCCGGCCAGGCAACCCTCAAGGATGTCCATGCCGCCAGCGGCAAATTCCAGCAGGAGATATCAGGCCTGAACGGAACCTTCAACTACAGCGCCCCATCCCTGTTCTGGAAAGACCTTACCGTGAACTACCAGGGAAAAACCTGGACTTCTCACGGCTATATGCAAGACTTCACCTCTCCGTTTATCAAAGCCTCCATCAAAACAGACAACCTGAACGCCGATATTGAAGCCAGAAAAAAAGGCGATGCCGTCAATATCGATACGCTCACCGGCGCTTTCTTCAGCTCAAATTTTAATATCAAAGGCGCCATCCTCCTCCCGCCGGGAAAATCACCGGAAGTTGACCTCGGCAGCGAAATCAAACTGGTACTGCGCGAATTACCCCAGATGCTTCCGCCGGAACAGGCCAAGCAGATCGAAGCCCTGAAACTGGCGGGCATCCTCAAAATCAAGGCCAATATCAAGGGCGCACCCCAGCAATGGCAAAGCCTCGCGTCAACCTTGTCGATCGAAACCCCTGAAATGGTCCTGATGGGCTATAAAATCAATGACCTGGTCCTTAATGCTTCCCAAAAAGACAATAAGATCACGCCGCTCACCATCAACGGCGCCCTTTACGGCGGGATATTCCAGACATCCACCTCCATCGAACTGAAAGAAAAAGATTTCCCTTTTGAGACGACCGCCAAACTTGAAAATGTCAACCTTGAACTCCTTAAAAAAGATACGCCGCTCAAACAGCAGCAACTCTCCGGACAACTGGGAGCAACCGCCAGCCTTAAGGGCGCCTGCCTTGACATCCGCCATGTCACCGGCAACGCTTCCATTAAAATTTCTCAAGGATATCTGTGGGCCCTGGACATCCTTTCCAACGTGCTCAGCATCCTTTCTTCTTCATTCCAGGGGGGCGACATGATCGTCACCGATGCCTCCGCCGACTTCAAAATCATTGACCAGAAAGTCATGACCAATAACCTGTCATTAAAAAGCGCCACCGTAACTCTCGCGGGAGAAGGCTGGGTGGATTTTGACCAGAACATTGACCTGAATATCAGCCCGAGCCTCACACCCAATGTCGGCGGCGCCACTGTACCGGCGATAATCAACCCGACGGCAGACATCGTGAATATCCGCGTCTGCAATACCCTGACAGCGCCAAAATTTGAACATAACATCACCGCGCCGGCCATCATCAAAAAGACGCTGGAAAATACGGTCGGCAATATTCTTAAGATTTTTGAATAATCAGGCAGGCTCGGTACGGACAAGATAATTTTCAAGCAGTTTAAGAAACTTCCCCATCGCCTGGGCACGATGGCTCATGCCCTGCTTGATATGAAGGTCCAGCTCACCAAAAGTTTTCTGATGTAACGGCACCATAAAAAGCGGATCATACCCGAAGCCGTTTGTTCCCCGGCGGGCCGAGGTGATTATGCCTTCACACGCCCCTTCAACCACATCGATCAACGCATCTTTATCCGCCAGCGCCATCGCGCAACGGTAACGCGCTGTCCGTTTCTCCGGCGGGACATCAGCCAGTTCCCGTAAAAGCAGGTCATTGTTCATCTCATCATCGGCATTTTTGCCGGCGTAGCGCGCCGAATAAACACCCGGGCGCCCGCCCAATGCATCCACCTCGATCCCGGAATCCTCCCCCATAACAACCAGGCCCGTATGCCGGGCAATGACAACGGCTTTCTTCGCGGCATTGGCACGGAACGTCACGCCATCTTCAACAATATCCGGCATGCCGGCATGATCAAGCAACGACGTCACCCTGATCCCCATGGGAGCAAGCAACCCCGCGATCTCGCGCACCTTGCCCTTGTTCCTTGTAGCGATCAATAATTCATTCATGACAGGACACTCCCGGCCCCTAGTGCTTTTTTCTGGACAGCAAATAATTCCCGAATCCCTTTTTCAGCGAGGCCCAGCATGGCATCCATATCCTTCTTGGCAAAGGGCTTACCTTCGGCCGTGCCCTGAACCTCGACAAAAAGGCCGGACCCCACCATCACCACATTCATATCAACATCCGCCTTTGAATCCTCGATATAATCAAGGTCAAGCGCGGCACTCCCGCCCTGCATGCCGACACTGATGGCCGCGACCTGTTCCTTGACCGGAGAGGCTGTGATCAATTTCGCTTTCAACAATTTTCTGACAGCCAGGACAAGCGCAATATAAGCCCCGGTGATCGACGCCGTGCGTGTGCCGCCGTCCCCCTGGATCACATCGCAATCAAGCTTAATGGTCCGTTCCCCCAAAAGCTTCATATCCACCACCGCGCGCAAGGAACGCCCCACCAGGCGCTGGATCTCCTGCGTCCTTCCGGATCCGCCGCCTTTCTCACGGCTGATGCGCTGGGTGCACGACCGCGGCAGCATGCCGTATTCAGCTGTCACCCATCCCTGCCCCTTGCCTTTCAAGAAAGAAGGGACGCCCTCTTCAACCGAAGCCGAACACACTACCTTGGTATCTCCAAAAGAAATCAGGCACGACCCTTCGGCATGCTTGAGATAATTTTTCTGCACCGCAACCTTGCGCAGCTGCCCCGGCTTACGGCCATCATGTCGCTGTGTCATTTCATCCCCTCCGTATATTCGGCCTCAACGGCCGTATAAATACCGCCGCGCGGATTCATGGATACAGCCACTTTCATCCACCGCGGAGCCGCCGCCTTAACGCAATCATCAAGGAACTTATTGACCAGATGTTCATGAAAAATTCCGACCTGCCGGTAAAAAACCGTATACAGCTTTAACGATTTCAACTCCAGGCACGCCGCGGCAGGACGATAATCAATTTTAATGACGGCAAAATCCGGAAGCCCAGTTTTGGGGCATATGCAGGTGAATTCCGGGATCTCCAGATGAATCACATAATCACGGTCCGCGTACTGATTCTCCCACACATCAATGGACGGTGTTTTAAGGCGGCGGATATTCTTTTGAAGGCCTTCATAAGTGCTGGCAGACGGCATATCGGTCCTTTGTTATTATTGGATCTTCATGAATTTATGCATTTGCGGGACAATGCGCACATCTGACAAATAGTTGAGGCAATACTGCTGGAACTCCTCACATTTTTCCATGACCCCTTTGTCCATCTCAAAATGGTTCGGCTGCAGAAAGAACGGCATGGTGGGATCCCCCCCCGAGATCATCTCGACCGCCCGGACAATGTCCTCCATGGTGGTCGTGGTCGTAATG
>JBAXBM010000081.1:0-9307 GCA_037141995.1 Candidatus Omnitrophota bacterium | reverse complement strand
CATAGATATCCGCCCGGCTTAACGGCTTGCCCCCCAAATGAAACCCCTGCTTCAGGCTTGCCAACGCCCGTGCCCGTGCACGCTGATAATCATCCGGTGCGGATACCT
This sequence comes from Candidatus Omnitrophota bacterium, assembly GCA_037141995.1. GTDB lineage: Bacteria > Omnitrophota > Gorgyraeia > Zapsychrales > Fredricksoniimonadaceae > Fredricksoniimonas. The sequence continues at coordinate 9,199 of JBAXBM010000081.1, read as the reverse complement.
CTGTTGCAATAAGGTCACTGACCCACTGGGAAAGTGATTTATTATAAGCAACAGCCTTGTATCTCGCCTTATGCAAAAGCTGTTCATTCAATCTCAAGGTAATATTCTTCGTCATAAATTCATCCTCCTTACATAAATATTAGCACATTTTGTGTGCAAAATAAAGAGAGAAAACAGCGCAACTAATTAACGCCCGCGGGATTTTAGGTAGTCGTCGATGACATTGTTGTGGTCAAAGGCACACGGCGTGGCGCGCAGAGATGTAAATGGAATGCTACGAAGGGCTTTGGCGTCGTCTCCGGCCAGGGGATTGCCGATGCCTTTGGCGGTAAACACCGTCGTGACCGTATGGAACCGCGGGTCACGGACGGGGTCGGAATACGTGTGAAACTGTTTCAGATCTTCCAGCTCCATGCCGGTTTCTTCCATGGCCTCGCGCCGGGCGGCAGTTTCAAGGCTTTCCCCGCGGTCCACAAAACCTCCGGGCAAAGCCCAGCCAAAAGGCGGATTGGTGCGCTCGATCAGGATGATGCCATCGCCAACTTCAATGATGATATCCGTCGTCACATACGGCCCCCAGGCAAGATCTTCCATGACATGCCTCAAATAACCAAAAACCTGTTTTTCAAAAAGACGCACCATATCATCAGACGGGACAGTAATAACAATTTCCTTAAGCATGCTGTCTACCGCCGCCTCACGGGTAACACGCAGAATTTCCTGTGCCATGATTTTAGACGATGCGATCAACGGAAATCCGGCATCACACCCTACCGCTGGAACAGCAAGAACAGGCAACACCGCACCCTGAACAAAAAAACGCGCATACGCCGCACGCACCGTGTGTTCATTGACCTCAGCCCCGACAGTAACAGCCGAAACAAACCCCTTGACGATCGAAACTTTGACGTGCCGAACCATGATCATCATGAAACCGCCTTTCTGACAAGCTCCAGCGCCTGTTCTTTTGTCGTGATCTTGCCCAGGTGCTGGGCCTCTTCAACCTTTTCAAGCAGTACAGCAAAATTCGGGCCGGGCTTAAGCCCCAGGTCACGGATCAGGTCATCCCCGCCCACAAGACGCACAAACGGCTTCTCTTTCTTTTTCTGAAAATACAGCCGCATCAACGGCAAACAAATATCCTGCATGTGCTGAAGATCTTCCTCGGTGGTCAATGGGCCCCGGGTCGCACGCTGATCGGCCATGCACAGCAACAGGATCGCCGCCGCCTCATCTCCGGCATCACGGAAATAACGGAACACCGCCTTATCCGACGGCTGTTTGAAATTGGCCAGATACCCCGGGCGTAAATGCAGGGTCACCATATCTTCCAGGGCATGCCGCTCTTTCGTCGAAAACAACAATTGCCGCGCCATGATATGCACAATACGCCGCCCTACATGTTCATGCCCGTGGAAACTCGTACGCCCGCCAGGTTCTTTCTTCATCGTATCAGGCTTGCCGATATCATGCCACAGGCAGGCCAGCTTAAGGATGGCGCCGCGCGTGTGCCCGCCGGCAATTTCCTCATCGAGATACACCTTCACATCAGGCTCTGCGGCTAATTCAATCAATAATTTCTCAAGCTGAACGAGCGTCTCCAGCGAATGCTTCCAGACATCCAAGTGATGATACCCGCCCTGCACCACCTTGTACATCACCCGTACCTGGGGCATAACCATGAACAAAACACCATCGCGATCCATATCCTTGATGACCCCACCCGCCCGCGGGCTCTGAAGAACCTTGAAGAGTTCCTCTCTCACACGTTCCGGTGACACATTCTTGATCAAAGGACATTCTGATTTAATGCGAGCCCGCGTCAATGGCTCTATTTTAAAACCCAGCTGGGCCGAAAGACTGTAGGCACGCAATATCCGTAACGGATCATCCTTGAACGCTCCGGCAAAAGCCATGCGGATCATCTTCGCGGCCATATCCGCCTTCGCCCGTGGATGCGACATCACACGCAACGGCGTTTGATGCAGGGCACCCTCAACAGCAGAAATATCCGCCGCAAATGTATTGATCGTAAAATCCCGGCGCAAAAGATCCCCCCGAATGGTCGGCGCACGCAGATCAGAAAAATCATAGGTCCATACACCATCAGGCCTTTTACGCACCACGCGCCCGCAACCATGATCTGCGTCCAGAAGGACAAAAGCCCCCTTCACCGCTTTGGCAAAACGCCGCGCCAAAGCGACAGCCCCGGATGACACCGCGAAGTCAAGGTCCCGCCCGGAACGTCCGACCTGGGCATCCCGTAAGTAACCGCCGACCAGAAAAACACGCACCTTTGTCTTTTGAATTATTTTATACAGCGACTGAATTTCCGGCTGATCAGGAAGAAACGGCATGGGCTAGGCGTCCGGCCCAAGGACCTGGGTGAAAATCTTATTCTCAACAAAAATAGGGATATTCATCCGCACGGCAAGCGCAATGCCGTCGGAAGGACGGCAGTCAACCTGGACAGGAAGGCCATCTTTATTTTTAAGGCAAAGCTTGGCGAAAAAAGTACCTTCAACAAAACCGTCCACAAAAAGATGTTCAACCTGTGCCTCCAGCCCCCGGATAACTGCCGCCAAAAGATCATGCGTCATCGGACGCGGTGTTGTCACCCCCGCGATGCGCATTTGAATGCTTGACGCCTCGACAAATCCGATCATGATCGGGATCTGGCGGCCGCCGTCCTTTTCACGCAGGACAACCGCCTGGTCATGGTTTTTCTCATCGATGATGATCCGCGCAAGCTCAACCCTGATCATGCCCGCACCTTTTCTTTCTCCCGCTCCAGGATCACCTTGATCTCATTCATAAAATGATTCACATCGCGGAACTGGCGGTAAACAGACGCAAAGCGAACATAGGCCACCTCATCCAGCTCATAAAGCTTTTCCATGATCTGCTCTCCAATCACCGTCGCGGCCACTTCACGGTCATACCGCCGCTGAAGTTCCCGCTCAATATCCATGGCAATATTCTCAATCTGGACAATACTGACAGGCCGCTTTTCGCAGGCCTTGATCATACCGTTAATAATACGCGCGCGGTCATAGGCCTGGCGCCGGCCGTCTTTCTTAATGATCATCAGGGACACATGTTCAATATATTCATGCGTCGTGAAGCGCTTGGAGCACTTCAGGCACTCACGGCGGCGGCGAATGGACGAACCCTCCGCGTTCATGCGGGAGTCAATAACCTTTGTTTCTTTATACTGACATGCCGGGCATTTCATGCGTCAGGAAAGCCCAGGATAGATTGGAAATTTCTTTGTCAGGGCCGCCACTCCGGCACGCACCTTCTCAAGCGCTGCGGCATCATCACGGTGAACAATGGCCTCATCGATAAAACGGGCAATCTCCTCAACCTCCGCACCCCGCATCCCGCGGGTCGTCACTGCCGGCGTGCCGATACGGACACCGCTTGTCACCGCCGGTGCCTGGGTATCAAAAGGAACAAGGTTCTTGTTCACCGTAATCTTGACCGTATCCAGCAAAGTGGCTGCATCCTTGCCCGTAATGTTCTTGGGGCGCAGATCGACCATGAAAAGATGATTATCCGTCCCGCCGGAAACAATACGGAACCCCCGCTTCTCCAGGGCCGCGGCAAAAACCCTGGCATTCCGGACAACATTTTCTTGATAAACCTTGAATCCGGGATCAAGCGCTTCCTTGAACGCCACCGCCTTGCCGGCAATGACATGCATCAACGGCCCACCCTGGATGCCGGGAAAAATCGCGGCATCAATTTTTTTCGCGAAATCCTGACGACACAAAATGATCCCGCCGCGCGGCCCGCGCAGTGTCTTGTGCGTCGTCGACGTTACAAAATCGGCATACGGCACCGGGCTTGGATGAAGCCCGGCGGCAACTAAACCGGCAAAATGCGCCATGTCCACAAAAAGATACGCCCCCACCTTGTCGCAAATCTCACGGAACCGCTTGAAATCAAGCACGCGGGAATACGCCGAATACCCGGCAATGATCATTTTAGGTTTGTGCTCCAGAGCAATACGCTCCACCTCGTCCATATCGATGCGCTCGGTAACCGCATCAACTTTATAAGAAACAATATGATAAAGCCGTCCGGAAATATTAATTTTCAAACCATGCGTCAAATGCCCGCCGCAGGCAAGGTCAAGCCCCATCAAAGTATCGCCCGGCTTAAGCGCGGCAAGAAAAACCGCCGTGTTCGCCTGCGAACCGGAATGCGGCTGAACATTGGCATGCTCCGCCCGAAAAAGCTGTTTCAAACGGTCAATGGCAAGCTGTTCAATCGTATCCACATGCTCACAACCGTTATACCAGCGCGCCGCCGGATACCCTTCGGCATATTTATTGGTCAAGGCCGACCCCATGGCCTCCATCACCGCTTCAGAAACAATATTCTCAGATGCGATAAGTTCCAAATTTTCTTTTTGACGCGCCAGTTCATGCTTGATCGCGTTAAAAACTTCCTGATCCACCTTTTGAAGATATGACATAACCGCTCCGTTATTGAAAATCCTTGAAAAGCTTCTTTTCCATTGCCGCGATCTGCCTTGTCCGGCGCAGATGCCGCCCGCCCTCAAATTCCGTCGACAACCATACTTTAATAATCTCGAATATTTCCTCACGCGCCACAAATTTTGATCCCAGCACAAGGACATTCGCATTATTATGCTGGCGCGACAAGATCGCCGCCTCCTTGTTATAACATAAAGCCGCATAGGCTCCAGGCACTTTATTGGCCGCAATGGAATGCCCGATCCCGCTCATGCAAACGAGGATCCCCCGGCCTTTTTTGAGACGCGCAACCTGTGACGCAACCTCATAAGCAATAGGCGGATAATCACAGGGCTCAACATCATAAGACCCGGCATCAATCACCTCATGCCCAAGCTTTTTCAAAAAAATCATGATCTCCGCTTTTAATTCAAAACCGCGGTGATCCGCGCCAATAAAAACAGGACTACGCCTTTTAGTTGTCATAACCTCATACCAATCCTTTAATACGGCCGAGGCAATCCCTGATCACGTCACGGCACGCCTGATATTCCCCATGCGCCTTGCCGATCGGATCCGGAATATCCAGATCCCGCTCCTCCCGCACCTTGCGGCTGGAGAATTCCCCCAGCAAATAAACCCTTTTCTCAACCGACGGGACACGTTCCAGGACCTGATTCCGGTGAGAACGCGTCATCACAAAAATAAGATCCGACTGCTTTAACAGCATGCTCGTCACGGGACGGGAAAGATGCGCGGCCGCGTCAATGCCCTCTTCCCTGAGAACATTAACCGCCTCGGCACTGGCCGCTCCTTGAAAATAGACCCCTGTTCCCGCCGATGCCACCCGCACATCCGCATAATCTCTGAGCATCTTTTTAAAAAGATATTCAGCCATAACCGAACGGCAACTGTTACCCGTACAGACAAACAAAACCTGCCGCGCCCCTGTCACCTTTTGAACCTCCGCCGAACTAATCGCGCCTTCCCGGACAACCATCAGGCGGTCTTGGGAAAAATCAACAATGGTCGACGCTACACCGATATCAACAGGCCCGCTGTCAATGGCCATATCAACAAGCCCGTCCAGGTCGCGTAACGCCTCGGCGCACGTTGTCGGCGCCGGAGCCCCTTCAATGTTCGCCGAAGGCGCCGCAACCGTACAATGAGCATTTTCGACCAGCTTGATCGCCACCGGATGGTCAGGGATACGGATCCCCAGCGTCTCTCCCCGCTTTCCCGTCGGAACAATCACTGTGAGCGGCCCCGGCCAATAACGGTCAATGAGCTTATAAAGCTTCGGATCTTCATGATCCGTATAATTACGGATCAATTCTTTCTGAGCGATCATCACCGAAAACGGCTTGTCCGCCGAACGCCTTTTTACCTCAACGAGCCGCCGCATCGCCTGGGGATTGGAATAATCCGCCGCGATACCATAAACCGTTTCTGTCGGAAAAATAACAAGCCCACCCTGGTGCACCAGGCGGGCCGCGTCAAGAACAAGATTCACTTCGGGCGATTTCGGGATAATCCTGACAACTTTTGTTTTCACAGACGATCCTCGGCGTTCAGGGGATACCCCCTCTACGCTACCCCTTTAATATCTTTTCAGCCTGATCTTTCACATAATCATCCAGCTTCTGTACCAGCGCCGCATCAGAAAGCGCCAGGATACGGATCGCCAGCAATGCCGCATTCTTGGCACCGGGCTTACCGATCCCCACCCCGGCAACAGGAACACCCGGAGGCATCTGGATTGTTGATAATAGCGCATCAAGCCCGTTAAAGCCCATCGAATCAAGCGGAATGCCGATCACAGGAAGATGTGTATGCGCCGCCACGGTGCCGGCCAATGCCGCCGACCCTCCCGCCGCGCAAATAACAACCTTAACCCCGCGGGCGGCTAAAGCCTGCGCATAATCCGCGGTTGCCTTCGGCGTGCGATGCGCCGACAAAACCCGTGTCTCATGCGGCACGCCGAATGCTTCAAGTATCTTGGCAGCCTCTTCCACAACAGGCTTGTCATTCTTACTGCCCATCATCAACGCTACATGTATTTTTTCCATACTGAATATCCTTTGTACCCCACAAAACCACTACCGGCCCAAAGCTTTTTTCCCAATATCATGCCGGAATTGCATCCCGTCAAAATTTATTTTTCCCACATCCGCATAAACACGGGCCATCGCCTTTGCCATGTCTTCCCCCATCGCCGTCACGCCCAAAACACGGCCGCCTGCCGTAAGCAGCGTCCGCCCGTCTTTCTTTGTGCCGGCATGAAAAACAAGGGTCGTCGAAGCAACCCAATCAAATCCCGTCAACGGAAAACCAACCGCATACTCCCCCGGATACCCGCCCGCAGCCATAACCACACACACACATGGCCGCTGATCCCAGTCCAGCTTCACCCCGGCCAATCGCCCCGTCACCGCCGCCAGCATCAATTCAACGATGTCAGATTTCAACCGCGGCAACAGCGCCTGCGCTTCCGGATCACCGAAACGGGTGTTAAATTCAAGGACCTTGGGTCCGTCTGGCGTCATCATGATGCCGGCGTAAAGGATCCCCTTAAATTCAGCCCCTTCATCCGCCATTCCTTCAATCACAGGACGGATAACCGTATCGGCAATCTGCCGTGTCAACTCAGGCGTCATGACAGGCGCCGGAGAATAGGCACCCATCCCGCCAGTATTGGGGCCTTCATCATTATCAAAAATACGTTTATGATCCTGGGATGATTCGAGGAGTACAAAATCTTTGCCGTCTGCCACCGCGAGGACTGAAACCTCCTCACCTGTCAGGCATTCTTCAATAAGAATACTGTTGCCGGCACCGCCGAATATTTTTCCTGACATGATTTTCTGAACCGCACCTTCCGCCTGAATCTGATTGCGGCAAATGATAACCCCTTTGCCGGCAGCAAGGCCTGAAGCCTTGACCACCAACGGATAAGATTGGGTGGCAAGATACGCCAGGGCAGATTTTTCGTCAAAAAACACCGCATAGCGGGCTGTCGGGATATCCCAGCGTTTCATGAAATTCTTGGCAAAAACTTTGCTGCCTTCAAGTTTCGCGGCGGCCTGAGAAGGACCAAAAATCTTGAGCCCCTCTTCCTGGAAAAGGTCAACAATACCTGCGACCAGGGGCACTTCAGGCCCGACAACCGTCAGGTCAATCCCCTGCGCCAAAGCAAAATCCGCCAGGCCGACAATATCATCGGCCTTGATATCAACGCATTCAGCGATATCTGCAATGCCGCCATTGCCGGGCGCACAGAAAATCCTGCTCACCCGCGGGCTCTGCTTGATCTTCCAAATGAGCGCGTGTTCGCGGCCGCCCGACCCAATAACCAGTATTTTCATATCAGCTCTAATTTCTCTTTGCCGCGCCGGGTCACAGCGCCGATAAGATACGACGGCATCCCTGTTCGCTCAAGCGCCGATTGAACCGCATTAATATCCTTAGCCTTGACGATCACAATAAACCCGATACCCATATTAAATGTCCTGTACAACTCACGCTCGGCAATATCCGCCTTTTGCATGATCAATTCAAATATTTTCGGAAGCGGCCACGTTCCCTTGTTGATAGCCAGGCCACAATCATCCGGCAGGCATTTTGTCAGTTTTTCATAAAAAGCGCCACCGGTATTATGCGCCATGCCGCGGATATCAAATTTCTTCACCAAAGGCAGGATATGCTTCACATAAATACGTGTCGGTTCCATGATAAGTGCCGCGTATTTTTTTTGTTCCACCGGCGTGAAAATTTTACGCACCAGTGAATATCCGTTGGAATGCACCCCGCTTGACGGAAGGCCGATCACCGCATCTCCGGGCGTCATTTTTGCCCCATCAATGATCCGCGCTTTTTCAACTACACCCACCGTAAAACCAGCCAGGTCATAATCACCGTTGCTGTACATGCCGGGCATCTCTGCTGTCTCGCCGCCAATCAGGGCGCAATCCGCCTGCCGGCACCCCTCAGCAATCCCCTTCATCACCTCGACCAGTATTTTTTTATCAACCTTGCCGCAAGCCACATAATCAAGAAAAAATAAGGGCTGCGCTCCCACACATAAAACATCATTAACATTCATCGCCACAAGGTCAATCCCAACGGTATCATGCCGGCCGACATGCTTGGCAATCAAAAGTTTTGTGCCGACACCATCCGTTGACGCCACAAGCACCGGTTCACGGTACCCTTTCGGCAAAGCAAAAAGAGACCCGAACGCCCTGGTCCTGTCCATCACCCCGGGCTTACGGGTAGAGGCCACCATCCCCTTGATCGCGGCCACAAACGCGTCTGCCTTAACAATGTCAACACCGCTCTCTTTATAAGTTAATTTTTTACTCATCAGAAAAGATTCTCTTTCACATAGTTGACGCCATTCTCAAAAATCTTCGCCCCATCACCAAACACCGGGCGGTCGCGCCCGCCCTCAGCCTTAAGCCTGGTCCAGAAAGGATGCTGGGTAAAAAGAAAATGACGTTCCGGATGCGGCATAAGACCCAAAATTCGCCCCGTTGCATCCGTGATGCCCGCGATATCCTCCACCGCACCGTTGGGATTATCCGGATATCCGCCGCGCGTGCCGTCCGCACGCACATAACGGAATGCCACCTGCCCATGCGCCAATAGCGCCCGCATCACCTTGTCACCGGCAGGAATAAACTTTCCCTCGCCGTGCGCCACAGGAATATAAACCA
>JBAXBM010000080.1:0-9341 GCA_037141995.1 Candidatus Omnitrophota bacterium | reverse complement strand
ACTTGCATGACTATGTATTACATATCACCTTTAATGACGGGGCTTCAGGCGAGATTGATCTTGCTGATGAACTTGATGGCGAGGTGTTTGGTCCGCTTAAGAATCTGGTATTATTTAAAACAGCAAAAGTTGATCCTCTAATGCGTACGGTTGTGTGGGACAATGGTGCGGATCTTGCGCCTGAATTCTTGTATGATCATTTGCGTATTTCTATCTGCAGTATGGGCAAGCCATAATGCTTGAAACAAATAAAAATCCAACCCCCCAACCCCTTGATTTTTGATTAGCTAATAGTATATATTTATAAAGGTGGAACTTTATCCCTTAGGCGTTGAATAACCGTACCGAACCAGAAGGCTTTATGATGCGAAAGCTCATTTCATTTTTTATCCTGATTAATTTCGTTGTAACCTGCGTCATGCCACCTCAAGGGTTTGCCCAAATGCTTACAGCCGTAGGTCTTATGTCTCAGCCCGGGACGCCGGTGGCATTGAGCGGGGCGTTTACGCCGGCGCATCTTAAGGGCATGGTCATTAATCCGGCGGATCCCTTCAAGTTTGATTTCATTATCAATCGCGGGGATGAGGCGTTGAATATGAAAGAGAAGCAGGACGAATACAAAAAACTCGTCAAATATTTCCTGGCAGCGCTGACCGTTCCTGATACGGATCAATGGGTGAACTTAAGCCCGTACGAGAAGGATCGCCTTATCCCTGACAACTTCGGCACAACCGAAATGGGCCGCGACCTTCTGGCGCAGGATTACATGCTCAAGCAGATCACCTCCTCGCTGACCAATCCCGAAACCGACCTCGGCAAGAAATTCTGGGACGGGGTTTATGCCCAGGCGTACCAGAAGTTCGGGACAACCGATATCCCGACCGACGTATTCAACAAGGTATGGATCCTGCCGGACAAAGCCGTTGTTTATGAAAAGGGAAATACGGTCTATGTCCTAGAGCATCACCTGAAGGTCATGATGGAAAGCGATTATGTAGCCATGTCCCATCAGAAGGACATGGCGGAATCCTCGGCTTCTGCCGGGGACAAGGCCATGAAGGAAAACGCCGTTAACGCCGCCATGGGGGCTGACAGCGAGGCCGTGAAGATCTCCAAGCAAGTCATGCGGGATGTGATCATTCCCGTCATCGAGAAAGAAGTTAACGCAGGCAAAAACTTCGCACCCCTGCGCCAGGTTTACAGCGGTATGCTCTTGGCCTGCTGGTATAAAGGCGCTCTTAAAGAGTCGATCCTGAACAAAGTTTATGCGGATAAAGGTAAGGTCAAGGGCATTGATCAGGACCCCAAGCGTAATCAGGAGATTTACGGGAAATACGTCCAGGCTTTCAGGCAGGGTGCGTTTAACATGATCAAGGAAGACCTTGATCGTTATGCACAAGAGGTTATTCCGCGGAAGTATTTTTCAGGAGGAACGGTTGCGCATAAATTCTCGGAAATAGACCGATCACAAGGGAAAGTTGTACCCCGGAAGATTATAGAAGAAGTTAAAAATGATGATAGGGTTTTCTTGGTACTTCAGAGGGCACCTGCGGATTCTTCACAGGCATTGTCATTCGAGGAGGGACTTTCGAGTTTGAAGGATTTATTTCCTAAAAGCATGGTATTAAAACTTAGACCGGATATCACTGTTTTGATTGAATTCGCGCAATACATGTATACGACGACACCGGACCAGGGGTTGAAAGACAAATTATGGCCCATCATCGTAGGGTTAAAGCAAGCGTTGACGCCTACGGAGGAGGTAGATGCAACCCTCGTTGCAACACTATTATCAATCAAGCCAGACATTCGTGATGAAATAAACGAATTTAATGACGCCCTGTCCAGTGTGGCGGCAATGTCTGCAAGCGTTCCTGTTGTGTATTTTGCTGATTTTGATGCATTTTGGGAAGCGGCCATAAAAGGCGGTATGTTAAAAAAATTAGGATGGGCAAGCCCTTATTTTCAAGCATTCGGTGAAGAAATTATTTCACTGGAGACGCTTGAAACCGGTTTAAAGAATCTTTTTGAACAGCATAAAAGTTTATTTGATCAGTTTCTGGAAACATCTCACAAGATATATAAGTTTAACGCTATGGTTATACCTGATTTAAGCGACGAGCTAAAAATGAAATTCAAGGAGCTGGCTCTGTCCGATAAGAACAAGCCTTTGGAGATATTGCGGATAGTTGCCTGGTCAGCTATCGCGGGAGCCGTCGAGTTGCCGACACGCATCCAGAATGTTCTCGACTATGCAAAGTTGAATAATTTTGGGCTTGAGATTAATATTCAAGATATTAATCACTCGCCGGAACGTCTAGTTGTTAGTTCTGTTGACGATGTAAATGAATTTGAGGTGTATTTAACTTTGTCTGATGGTAATACAAAAAATGTTATCTTGGATCAAATAAGGTCTATTATAAGAAAAGATACAGGCGAGACATTATATCTTCCTGCCAGGATCTCCACGGCATTTAACTTGACCAGAGAACAACAAGCGCTTTTAGAAAAGGCAGATAACCCTGTTGTTGGGTCTATCGTTTACTTAACGCCATCTGTTATTGATTTTATGTTTAAATTGAACAGCACAACGGCGACTTTGAAGGAGCAGGAAATAGTGGATGTTTTGAAGAAAGAAATTGTTGAGAAATTGGATTTGCCTGTGGCAGGTGTGAAAATCCTGGGGGGGCACTTTGATAAGGATAATGGTATTGTTCAAGAATATGAAATTAGGCAGTTCCCAGGGATATTTAACCCGCAAGACGAAAATAGTGTGTGGGAAGGATTCTATCCATTTAAGGGAGCAAATTATAAGCAGTGGCGATTAAAGGTCGGTACTAATTTAACTGAAGATCAAGTTAAGTCTTTGGCAGGAGAGAGTTTTAGTAAAGTTTGGCAAATTTTGCAAGAAGTCAGTACGCGTTACTTCTTGATAGGTGTTGCCTTAAGTCGTTCTGATGCATCAATGAAGCCTAAAGTGGATGCGGCTAGTATTCCATTGAAAATTTCAAAACTGGATAGCGCCGGCGGTATCGATTTTGCCCAATCAAACCTAGACATGAAGATCAAGCGCGACGGCGTGGGGATGGTGTTGCCGGTCAGTCAGCAGAACCTGGATAATATCAAGATCGACGGCCTTGTGCCGGTTATCCTGAGCATCCAGTCCGCGGCGGATGTGCCGTTGTTTACCGGGACAGGTATTCTCGGCAGGTAGGGAACGGTTTTAAACCGTTCCGTGTCTTGATTCCGATAGGACATTAAAAATATGCGCCAAATAATGTTCACCCACATAGGATCTTCCGGACGCCGGTTTGTGGCGGCCGTTGTCCTTTTTGCCTTCCTTGTCACCAATGGGGTCGGTCTTGAGGGTTTGGCGTATGCTCAGTCAGTTTTCCAGCTTCCCAAACTCGGCACCCAGGTCAATGTAAGCCCCTCATTCGCCCCTGCGCTTCTTAAGGGGGTTAAGGTTTACCCGAACGATCCTTTTCGGTTGGATTTTATTCTGGATAAGGGAGAAACATTACATACAACGTCTGTACAAGACGAATCTTTATTAAAGAATGAATCTTCCCGCCTGATCAAATATTTTCTCGCCTCGATCACTGTTCCTGAGAAAGACCTGTGGGTAAATCTCAGCCCCTATGAAAAAGACCGCATCGTTCCTGACGCCTTTGGCCAAACCGAAATGGGCCGCGACCTTCTCGCCCAGGACTATCTGTTAAAACAAATCACCGCATCCCTGATGTATCCCGAAGGCGAAGTCGGCAAGAAATTCTGGGCCAGGATCTACGCCGAAGCCGCCAAGCGTTATGGCACCACCGACATCCCCGTTGACACCTTCAACAAGGTCTGGATCACCCCCGACAAAGCCGCCGTCTACGAAACCTCAAACGCCGCCTACGTCGTCGAGAGTAAATTGAAGGTCATGTTGGAATCAGATTACAAGGCCGCTGAACAGGCGCGTGTTAATGGCAATGTCTCTGCTACCAGCGCCCGTAAAGACGAGGCATTGCCTCGTCTCAACATGTCTAACGATGTCCCCCAACAAATCCTCCGCGAGATCATCATCCCCATCCTCGAAAAAGAAGTCAACGAAGGCCAAAATTTCGCCCAATTACGCCAGGTCTATAATTCCCTCATCCTCGCTATCTGGTTCAAAGACAAGATCAAAGCCAGTATTTTCGGTCAAACCTACGTCGACCAGGACAAGATCGCCGGTGTTAACATCGACGACAAAGCCGCCAAAGACAAGATCTGGTCACAGTATGTCGAGTCCTTCAAAAAAGGCGCCTACAACCTGATCCGTGAAGAAAAAGATATCGTCTCCGGTGAAATGATCCCGCGGAAGTATTTCTCGGGGGGAGTACGTATGGAATTGACCGATAAGGCTATGAATGTGACACATGACGCCGGAATGATTTCAGGATTAAAGTCATCTATCCTTAGGATGATGATTTTATCTGTGTCATTGTCTAGTTGTGCGCCTGAGTCAAAATCGTCTGTACCTGTATCGGTATTAGCGCCACCACCAGTGGTATTGCCAATGGCTGACGACATGCCGTATCATGCTGACAAAAATCCCCTGTATCAATTTCCTTCTAATTTTGCTGTCGAGATGCCATTGGAGAGCAAAGATCCGGTGAAAACTCAAAAAATAGAAAAGTTTCTAAAGGAAGACTTGGTTAAATATTTTTGGCAACAAAAGAAGCTGAGGACGAGCACACAAGAAAAAGTGAATTTCTTCAACTCTAAAAGGTTATCGAAAAGTTCTTTAAAACTATTGGTTTCTACAGAGTATAAAATTAAGGTCTTAGGAGATCGGATGCTAAATAAAGCACTAGATGTAGATCCTGAATTATATACATATCTTAAAGTATTAATAAATACCACAAATATAACATTTCAGTTTTTGTTTTTTCACAAAGAAGAATTTCAAAAAACGTTGTTTGATGGGGAATATTTGAAAGCAACAATTGCTCTTAATAATTATTTATTACCTTACAATTTATTTATTAATACGAGAATGATTGCCGATGATTTTGGATATACTGTTATTAATCCATATAAAATATTAAAGAAATTTAACACCTTGATTGATGGAGAAAAAGAACCTACATATTTTTTGACAGGTATCGGGGATGTTCCTGTGGGGGATTATTATCCTGCTTTCAGCATTAGAAGTCTTAAGGCATCGTTTATTCTTATTGAAGATCATCGTTTATGGGCTGACGAAGTGAAAAAAACTATAGAAACTAATGTGGGTATCGATGGGAATGGTATTGAAGAAAAGATGGCTGTACTCAAACGATCAAAGATTATCCAAGAGATACCTGTTGATGGTGAAGGAATTCTGAAAAGCTTAATGATGAATTCTATGAAACATGAAGCTCGGCATCTTGCGGATGACAGGAACTTCAAGGAGGCGAATACTTTCTTTACAGAATATCGTGTCGTTTTAACAGAGTTGATTGAAGGGGGTAGCCCATATTGCGTTTTGTTTATTTCGAGCGGGGTTTATTTAGAAAGTGATAAGATTTATTATGATGCCCATTCACAGGCAATAGAAAAATTATTTAAGAAACTTATGGAAAAAATTATTAATAATGCCGATACGTTGAAAATAAGCGATGATGATATTCTTGAATTAAGATCAATTCATCTAGAGGCACGCAGGCAAGCGGATTTCTACACTTTATTGAAGATCCTTACGTCGATTCCAAAGTCGAAGTTAATTGATTATTGTAAAGAGTTGCTTAATGTAAGTGCCCAAGACAATGATTATCAGAATAGTCGTTCTGACTTTGCGGAGGTTATTGATGAGAAATCGATGGATAAAATAAGTCCGAAAATTAACACCGGCGGTATCGACCTGACCCGTGACCATATGCCTGTCCAGGTCAAGGCTGATGGCCAGGGCGTTCAGTTCAAATTTGATCCCGCTATGATCCAGCGGTTGCGCGATTCATCGGGCATGACGCCGGTTATTATGGATATCCGTCCGATGACGACGTCGGTGCAGGATTTTATGAGTTTGTAAAAGAAATAGTTGCATTCTTTTTTACCTTTGGATATACTATCGCGCTATTAAATTCTACTAACGGGGTGTGCGGCCTGGAACGAAGTGATGGGGCCGCAGGCTTCAACCGGGGATATTCCGGCGAAAATCGTTTCCGCTTTCACTTCTGATACGACACGGCGGAGCAGTAATTAAAGGAGCATGTATGTCGATGGAATTGATCAAACAGTTACTTGATGCAGGCGTTCATTTCGGCCACCAGACCCGCCGGTGGAATCCCAAAATGAAAAAGTTTATTTTCGGCGAGCGTAGCGGTATTTATGTTATCGACCTTGAAAAGACGGTTGATTGCCTGACCCAGGCCCGTGAAGCGGCGCGTAATATCGCGGCCAAAGGCGGACGTTTTCTTTTTGTCGGCACCAAGAAGCAGGCGCAGGAAGTTGTTCTCCAGGAGGCCAAGCGTTCCGGCATGTATTTTGTGAACAGCCGCTGGATGGGCGGGCTTCTGACAAATTTTGAAACAGTCAAGAAATCCATCCGCAAGCTCCTTGAGATCGAGCGTATGGAAAAAGACGGTGTTTTTGCGCGTCTCACTAAGAAAGAGATCGCTCTCCTTAATAAAGAGCGTGAGCGTTTGATGAATGATCTCGGCGGTATCCGTGACATGGTCCGTCTTCCTGACGCGATTTTTCTCGTTGACGTTAAGAAGGAAGATATTGCGGTCAAGGAATGCAAGCGCCTTAATATTCCGATCATTGCCATGATCGACACTAACAGCGATCCGGATCTGATTGATTGTCCTATCCCGGCGAATGATGACGCGGTCAAGTCCATCCGTTTGATTGCCGGTTTGGTGACAGACAGTATTATTGAAGGCCGCCGTGAATTCTCCGGCGAAGAACAGCTCCCGGTGCAGGAAGCGCCTGTTGCGGAAGCGGCGGTTCCGCTGGCTGTGGCTGAAGGTGTTGTCCCGCAGGTCATTGCGGAAAGCCTGGTCGAAGGGCTTGTGGAGTATGATGAAACGGTGGCGCGCGCCAAGGAAACAGCCAAGAAGAAGGTTGTCAAGAAGACTGTTGCGGAAAAGGAGTAATAATCATGTCGCTCGATGCTATTAAAGAATTACGTGAATTAACCAATTGCGGTATTATAGATTGCAAAAAGGCGCTGGAGCAGGCGGGTGGTAATCTTGCTAAGGCAAAGGAAATATTACGTGAAAAAGGCTTGCAGATGGCGCTTAAAAAGGCATCTCGCGTGGCTAATGAAGGCCGTGTCGAAGCGTATATTCATAACGGCAACAGGATCGGTGTTTTGGTTGAGGTTAATTGCGAGACAGATTTTGTGGCGCGCAACGATTTCTTCATCCAGTTTTCTAAAGACCTGGCCATGCATATTGCGGCGATGGCGCCGAAATATATTAAGAAGGACGATGTTCCGGCTGATGTATTGGCCGGCGGGGTTGAATTGTCAGCCATTTGCCTTCTTGAACAGCCGTTTGTCAAGGATGCATCCAAGAGCATTCAGGACCTTTTGAATGAGCTTATTGCCAAAACCGGTGAGAATATTTTGATCGGGCGCTTCATACGATATAAGATCGGTGAATAATTTTTTATAAAGGCGTGAGTTTTGCCACATAAGAAGCCTGTTTATAAAAGAATATTGTTAAAGCTCAGCGGTGAAGCCTTGCAGGGCAAGCAGGGGCACGGCATTGATGCGGATGTTTGTGCGGGGTTTGCGGCTCAGATTAAGGAAATTCATGCGTTGGGGGTGCAGGTGGCCCTGGTTGTTGGGGCCGGCAATATTTTCCGCGGCCAGTTTGAGTCGAAGCGTTTTGGCCTGGATCGTTCTGTGGCAGATTATATGGGCATGCTGGCAACTGTATTAAACGGCTTGGCATTGCAAAATGCCCTTGAACAACTTGGTCTTGCGTGCCGGGTGATGACAGCCATTGAAATGCACGCCGTAGCTGAACCTTATATTGTCCGCCGGGCAGTGCGTCATTTGGAAAAAGGCCGTGTTGTCATTTTTGTGGCAGGCACCGGGAATCCTTTTTTTACGACGGATACCGCGGCGGCTTTGCGTGCCAGCGAAATTAAAGCTGAAGTGATCATGAAAGCGACGAAAGTTGATGGTATTTATTCTGCTGATCCGCTGAAAGACCCTTCGGCAAAGAAGTATGACCGTTTGAAGTTTATGGATGTCCTGAGGGATAATCTTAAGGTTATGGATTCGACCGCCATTAGCATGTGTATGGACAATGAACTTCCGATCCATGTTTTCAACCTGATGCAGGAAGGCAATATCAAGAAGGCTGTTCTGGGTGAAAATATTGGGACACTGGTTGGTTGAAAAAGGGGGGCTCTATGGGTGTAAAAGAAACTGTACATGAGACCGAAGCAAGGATGAAGAAGGCGATCGAAGCAGTGGTTCGAGAATTCAGCGAGGTTCGTACCGGACGCGCGCATCCGGGGCTTGTTGAGGAATTGCATGTTAATTATTATGGTGCACCGACACCCGTGAAACAGATAGCTGCTGTTTCGTCGCCGGATGCAAGTTGCCTGATTATTCAGCCGTGGGATCCTGGTGCATTGGTTGAAATTGAAAAGGCTATTCTGGCTTCGAAGCTGGGGATCACACCCAATAATGACGGCAAGGTTATTCGTTTGGTTGTTCCGCCTTTATCCGAGGAGCGCCGGAAGGAAATGGCCAAAGTTGTTAAAGAAATGGCTGAAAAGGGCAGGGTTGCATTGAGGGCCATCCGCAGGGATGAAAATGAAAAGATTTCGAAGTTGAAGAAAGAGAATGTTATTTCCCAGGATGATGAATTTAAAGGTCAGGAAGAAATTCAGAAATTGACGGATAAATATATTAAAGAAGTAGACGCTGTCCTTGAAAAGAAGAACAAAGAATTGTTGAGTATATAAAAAATTTTGATGTTTGTTCTTTGAATATTTTGACCCACTAGCTCATCTGGTAGAGCACAGCCCTTTTAAGGCTGGTGTGCCGCGTTCGAGTCGCGGGTGGGTCATTTTTTTATTTTATGGCGTAATTAAGTTGCTGATGTTCGGGCGGGTGGCGAAATTGGCAGACGCGCCAGACTTAGGATCTGGTCCCGCAAGGGATGGAGGTTCAAGTCCTCTCCCGCCCATTTTAGGTGAACAAAACGTTGTGGTATTCCCATATCCTGATTTTTGTTTTTTGGTGTTGACTATCGTATCGGCGATGGTACAATAATATTTTCGGATTTTTAGAAGCGTTTTAAGGCAGTTTACTTATGCGGCGGTAATTCAGTTGGCTAGAATGCCACCTTGCCAAGGTGGATGTCGAG
>JBAXBM010000079.1:0-9363 GCA_037141995.1 Candidatus Omnitrophota bacterium | reverse complement strand
GAGGTAATGCGGGTTGAACCCGGGCCTTTCCTTGACGGTAAAATTGTGGAAGGCCTGTTGGAAAAACAACGCACGTTTTTGTGCAAACGGTTTCGTCGATGAAAGACGCCTATTGCACAATCCAGGTTTAAAAAATCTGTTGGATTCTTTCTGCGGGCATGTAAATATTTCAAGTGGCTTATTCTTATGAAACAATATGTGATTGGGATTGATGTCGGAGGGACGAATGTCAGGCTCGGCCTTGTCGGTGCGGGCGGCGGTGTGGTAGCCAGGAATTCCTTCTCGACGAAAAAATTTTCTGCGACGCCCCAGCAGTTGACCCGCGCGATGTGTGACGCGGTTCACGCGCTCCTCAGTGATAAAAAACTCACCCGGGCGGGCATTGAAGGTGTCGGGATCGGTTTGCCGGGATTGGTGGATACGGAGAAGGGGGTTGTCCGGATGTTGCCCAACATCCCGGGATGGAAAGATGTCCCTTTGGCCGGCATTATGGAAAAAGCGTTAGGGATTCCGGTCATGCTTGATAATGACGTGAATATGATCGCGCTGGGGGAGTGGAAGTTTGGTGCCGGAAGAGGTTTTAAGGATATGATCTGCATGACGCTGGGTACAGGTGTTGGTGCCGGCCTTATTTTAGGCGGTGCGATTTATCGCGGGCCGGGATTTGTGGCCGGAGAAATAGGCCATATGCCGTTTGATCAGAAAGGCCCGGAGTGCGGCTGCGGCGGATGGGGATGTTTTGAGCGGTATGTCGGCCATCAGCATTTGCAGAATGTGGCAGCCGAGTTTTTCGGGAAACCCGGTATTTCCCTGGAGCAGGTTTATGATAAAGCGCTTCATGGGAAGAAAAAAGCTTTAAAATTCTGGGATATGGCCGGTGAACGCGTTGGGAACGGGTTGGTTGGGCCGGTCAATTTGCTTAATCCTGAAGTGGTGATCATCGGAGGCGGGGTATCCCGCAGTTTTTCTTTCTTTGAATCCGCTATTGTGCGAACATTGCGCCGGCGCGCGATGAGGACGCAGGCGGAAATGGTTCGCATCATCAAGGCTCAGCTTGATGATGATGCCGGTATTATTGGGGCCAGGGTCCTCCTTCTGCCATGACAAAAAAAATATTTTTTTCGGTTTCCGGATGTTTTTGGGTGTTGGCGTTTTTTGTTCTGTCGGCTGTCCCGGCAGGGGCTTCTAATGTCAAGAGCACAGAGCCTGTTGAGCTCAAGGGGGATACCATTGAGTATAAATCTGATGAAGGTAAGTTTGTTGCGACAGGAAATGTTTATTTGAAGCAGGATAATGCGGTCCTTTTTTGTGACAAACTTGAATTTTACCGTGATAAAAAAGAAGCGCATGCCGAAGGTAATGTGATCCTTGAATCTGACAAGGGAAAAATCTGGGCGGAAAAGGTATTTTATAATTTTCAGACAAAAAAAGGCGAGTTTACAAATGCCAGGCTTTTGGCAGACCCGATTTATGGGAGAGCCCGGTCGATTATCAAAGTTAAAGAGAATTATTATATTGTTTATAACGGTTATTTAACCACCAGCGATTATGATATCCCGGAATACCGCGTGCGGTCCAAAAGGATTGATGTTTATCCGGGGGATAAGGCCGTAGCGCGGAGTTCTGTGATGTACCTGGGGGGCATACCGGTTCTTTATTTGCCCCAATATACGCAGGATCTGAGCGGGAAAAGGCCGCATTTCAGCGTTACCCCCGGGTATAAGAAAAATTTCGGCCCGTTTGTTTTCATGACGTATCATACGGCTTTGACCGACCGTATCGAGACCACGTATCATCTTGATTATCGCTTGGCTAAGGGGCTTGGATGGGGTATTGACACAAAATATAATTCTAATCCTTTTGGCCGCGGGCTTGTCCGCACTTATTACACGCACGAGGATAATACGGATACGCATCGCGCCTGGAGTGATGCCAGTATCCTGCAGGAAAAGCAGCAGCGTTACCGTGTGGAGTGGCGGCATCAGTGGGAGATTGATCCGTCGACGTTGCTTATCGGCCAGTATAATAAGGAAACGGATCCGTATTTTTTGAAGCATTATTTTATCCGTGAATACCGCACAGACGGTGCGCCGCCGACTTACGCGATGCTGACGCATACAACGGCGAAGACATCCTTGTCATTGCTGGCAGATATACGCGTGAATCGTTTTGAATCAAAAGTGGAGCGGTTGCCTGAAGTCAATTTTACGTTATCGAATCAGGAGATAGGTGGGACAGGATTTTATTTTAAAAGCGTGAATACGGCGGTTAGCCTGGTGAAGACGGATCCGAGCCCGTCAGATATTCATTACCGGACTTTGCGGTTGGACAGTGACAATGATTTGTCACGCCCTTTCAAGTTGTCTTTTTTAGAGTTTCGTCCGTACACGGGTGTTGAAGAAACCGCGTATTCCAGGACGCTTGACAGCCGCGATAATAATTCGGTGCGGCATATTTTCAGGACGGGAACGGATGTGAGCACAAAATTTTATAAGGTTTACGATTTTAATTACAACAGGTACGGCATTGAGATTAATCGTTTGCGCCATGTGATTACCCCGACGGCGGGGTATTTGTTCCAGCATCATCCTTCGCTGGCTTCTTCAAAATTATTCCCGTACGACGGTATTGATGCACGCACCCAAACGGATAGTTTCAGCCTGGGGCTTGAAAATAAACTGCAGACAAAGCGTGAAGGTAAAAGTGTTGATGTTTTAAGGGCCATGCTGACAACGGATTTTCGTCTTAAAGACAATCATCTTATATCTTCATCCGCCACGTCCATGACAGAGTATCCTTCATCCGCGAGTTTTGGCGATGTGAAGCTGGCTACGGAATTTACACCGAATAAATATGTGTCACTGTATTCTGACCTCACGTATGATAATGATTTACAGCATTTGAGAACAGCCAATCTGGATTTATATATGAACAGCTGTAAAAATTGGACTTTTGATCTGAGCCGCCGGTATACGCTGGAAGATGATGATATCGTGACGACGTTGTGGGAATATAAACTGAATCCTAAATGGCGCACCATGGTTTATGACCGCTGGAATATTGACAGCGGCACATTGCAGGAGCAACGTTACGGATTTGTGCGTGATTTGCATTCATGGGAAGTTGAATTTTCAGTCGGCCGGAAAAAAACCATTGAAAAGCCGGCGAATGAAGTGTGGGTTATTTTTCGCATCAAGGCATTCCCGTCATTCTCGACCGGAGGGGATACGGCGTTTAGTCATATCCGTTCAGGCGCACAGCCATATTAAAAAAGGATTTTCATGAATATTGCGATTATTGGTTCGGGGTATGTGGGGCTTGTGACGGGGGTGTGCCTGGCGCATATCGGACATCATGTGGTTTGTGTTGACAATGACCGTGAAAAAATAAAGAAGCTTAATGCGGGGAAAGTGCCGATTTATGAACCCGGTCTTGAGGAGATGATTCTTAAGTATCGCCGGATGAAACGGCTTGTTTTTTCAGGCGCTATCGCGGTTGCGGTGAAAAAGGCTGATGTTATTTTTATTGCGGTCGGGACGCCTTCCAAACATAATGGTGACGCGGATTTGACGTATATTGAGAATGTGGCCGCTGAAATTGCCCGCCATATGGATGGTTATAAACTGCTGGTTGAGAAATCCACTGTTCCGGCGCAGACAGGGAACCGCATCGAGCGTACAGTGAGGCTGAACCTTTCATCGAAGAAAGGCAAACCTGGTCATCCTGCGGTTGAATTCGATGTGGCATCTAATCCTGAATTTTTGCGTGAAGGATCTGCGATTGAGGATTTCATGAATCCTGACCGTATTGTTATTGGGGTTGAATCCGCCCGCGCTGAAAAATTGCTTCGGGAAGTTTACAAGCCGTTGAAGGCCAGGATTGTCGTTACGAATTTGGCGTCTGCCGAGATGATCAAGCACGCGGCGAATTCTTTTTTGGCGGCCAAGATATCTTTTATCAATGCGGTGGCGCAGGTTTGTGATCGTGTGGGGGCGGATGTGTTGAAGGTCGCGGAAGGTATGGGGTATGACAAGCGTATCGGCAGGGCATTTCTTAACGCCGGTATTGGATATGGCGGGAGTTGTTTTCCCAAGGATGTGGATGCTTTTATCCGGCTTGCCGATAAAAGCGGGTATGACTTCAGGCTGCTGAAAAGTGTCCGTGAGGTGAATGAGCAGCAGAAAGCTTCTTTTATCCACTTGGTTGAGGACAAGTTGTGGATCATCAAAGGCAAGACCATTGCTGTTTGGGGTTTAGCGTTTAAGGCGAACACGGATGATATGCGGCGTGCCGCATCGCTGGATATTATCCGGGTGCTTCAGGCAGAGGGGGCGCGTGTGCAGGCGTATGACCCGAAGGCCATGCTGAATGCGCGGCATGAACTGAAGAATGTTAAATTCTGCGCAGATGCGTATGCCGCCGTGAAGGCTGCTGATTGCCTGCTTGTATTGACAGAATGGGATGAATTCCTGAAGATTGACCTGGTTAAAGTGCGCGGGCTTATGCGTCAGCCGGTCGTTTTTGACGGGCGTAATTTTTTTGATAAGAAAGTTTTTACTGATCATGGATTCGAATATTACGGGATCGGGCGGGGTGATGTCGCCCAAAATACAACAGGAGTTATGTGCGCAAAAAAGTAATTCTTATATCGGGTGGAGCTGGTTTTTTACCAAGTCATATGTGTGATATGCTCATCGCGCGCGGCCATAAGGTTATTTGCCTGGATAATTTTATTACCGGGAAAAAGGCTAATATCGCGCGGCTTTTGAAAAACAAGGATTTTACCTTTATTCGTCAGGATGTTTCAAGACCTTTTAAGATCCCGGGGCGGGTGGATTATGTGATGCATTGTGCTTCTCCGGCCAGCCCGGTTGATTATCTGGCGCATCCGCTTGAAACGCTGATGTGCGGTGCGCAGGGAACCCAGCACATGCTGGAAATTGCCAAGGCAAAGAAAGCGGTGTTCCTTTTGACATCTACGTCAGAGGTTTATGGTGATCCTCAACAGCATCCGCAAAAAGAGACGTACTGGGGCAATGTGAATCCGATTGGCCCGCGCAGTGTTTATGATGAGGCAAAGCGTTATGCCGAGGCGATTACGTTTGCTTACCGGCGTACCTTGCATGTTGATACGCGTGTTGTCCGTATTTTTAATACGTATGGGCCGCGGATGAACCGCGAGGATGGCCGTGTTGTGCCTAATTTTATTGACCAGGCGCTCAAGGGGCAGCCGCTGACGGTTTATGGTGACGGCGAGCAGACCCGTTCCTTTTGTTATGTTTTGGATGAGGCTGACGGTATCCTTAAACTTCTTTTTTCAAATGAGCCCGGGCCGATTAATATTGGAAATCCTGATGAGTTTACCATGAATGAATTTGCAAAGATTACCCTGGAGTTGACGGCGGGCAAGAGCCGGATTGTTTACAAGCCGCTGCCGCAGGATGATCCGCGTCAACGGAAGCCCGATATCACGCTGGCCCGTGCCAAGCTGGGTTGGGAGCCGAAAGTGTCCTTGCGGGAAGGTATGCGGATGACGATAGACTGGTTTAAAGCGCACCCGGCATGATAACGGAAAAAGAAATCATTGATTTTGAAAATGAAATCGCAGGTCTTTTTTCTGAGGGCTTGATCAAAGCACCTGTGCATTTGCGTGCTGGCCGGGAAGCGCCGTTGATCCATATTTTTAATAAATATGCTATCGGTCCGGATGATTATGTGTTTGCGTTTTGGGATGCGCATGAAATATGCCTTTTAAAAGGAGTACCCCGTACGGTTTTGAAACAGGCGATTATGGACGGCCGGAGCATTGCCCTGTGTTTTCCTGAACAGCGTATTTTCTGCTCCGGGATTGTCGGCAGCCTGATGGGGGTTGCGGCCGGGGCAGCATGGGCGGTTAAACAGAAGGGTGAGAAGGGGCGTGTTTTTCTTTTTTGCGGGGACATGTCCGCTGAGACCGGGATTTTTCATGAAGCGGTGAAGTATGCGGTTAATTTTGACCTTCCGGCCGTTTTTGTTGTTTCTGATAATGCCGTGAGTGTCATGACGGACACACGCCAGGCGTGGGGTTCACCGCATGCCTGGTTTAAGGGTACGCGATTTGAAGCCAAAATTGAATATTTTAAATACCATAATACCTGGCCGCATTCCGGGGTTGGAAAACTGATTAAATTCTGATGGCATATTTTGACGAATTAAAACGGACAATGGAATGGCTTGCCAGGGATCAACGGGTGATTTTCCTGGGGCAGTCTACGGCTGTGCCCGGGACGTTTATGTACCAGACTCTGCGTGATGTCCCCGCGGGTAAGGCCCTGGAGATGCCGGTGAATGAGAGTTTTCAGATGCAGTTCACACTGGGGCTCGCGTTGGGCGGTTATATTCCCGTCAGTATTTATCCCAGGCAGAATTTTTTAATGCTGGCCGCCGGAGATATGGCCAATACCCTTGATAAGTTAGAGGATGTGTCGCTGGGCGCTCACAGCCCCCGGATCATTATCAGGACAGCGACGGGGCCGGACAAACCTGTGCATCCGGGGCATCAGCATGTTGGCAATTATGTTGAAGCCTGGCGGCGGATGTTTGTCCATATTGAAGTTGTCGAATTGAACGAGCCGGAAGAAATTTTCCCCGCGTATGAGCGGGCATTGCTGCGTCCGGATGGAAAGCCGATGCTGCTGATTGAGCAGGGAAATTTTTATAACGAGAAATAGCGCGCAGTGAATATTTTCAGGGGGATCCCGGAGAGGTGTTATGAATATTCTTGTGACAGGCGGCGCCGGATATCTTGGCTCTGTGATGGTGCCAAGGCTTCTTGATGAAGGGCATGATGTCGTTGTCCTCGATAATTTCATGTACGGTCAAACGCCGCTGCTGGATGTTTGCCATCATGAAAAATTTTCTGTTATCCGGGGGGATGCCCGTGATAAGCCGCTGCTGAAAAAATTAATGGTGCGTGCTGATGCTGTATTCCCGTTGGCTTGTTTGACGGGAGCGCCGCTGTGCGCCAAGGATCCTGTCGGCGCGCGAAGTGTTCTTCTTGATGCCGTACAGATGGTCCTGGAGTTGTCTTCCCGGGATCAGCGCATTATTTTTCCGACAACGAACAGCGGGTACGGGATCGGGGCAAAGGATAAATTCTGTACCGAAGAAACGCCGTTGCAGCCGGTTTCCTTGTATGGCCGGCTGAAGGTGGATGCTGAAAAAGCTGTCCTGGACGGCGGCGGGATAACGCTTCGCCTGGCGACAGCGTTTGGCGCGAGCCCGCGGATGCGGCTGGATCTTCTTGTAAATGACTTTACCTACCGGGCGGTTTATGACCGTTTCATTGTTCTTTTTGAAGCGCATTTCAGGCGTAATTTTATCCATACGCGCGATGTTGCCGGGGCATTTGTTCATGCCCTTGGCCATTTTGACCAGATGAAAGGGGAGCCATATAATGTGGGGCTTTCCGACGCGAATTTGAGTAAAATGGATCTGTGCGCCAGGATCAGGGAACATGTCCCGGAGCTTTATGTTGTCGAGGCGGCTGTGGGTGAGGATCCTGATAAGAGAGATTATATTGTTTCAAATGAAAAGATTGAACGGACAGGGTACAGACCGGCGGTCAGCCTTTCTGACGGGATTAAGGAGCTTGTGAAGACGTATCAGATCCTTAAACGTACTCAATTTTCGAATATTTGATGCTTACAGCGTTCATTAAGCCAAATACCAAGGCGTTGCAGTATAGTCGGGTGTCCGGCCTTTCAGCCATTGAGCCGCCGGTATGGTTGACACTCTTGTCTCAAACGATGCCTGACGGCATTGTTGTTGATATGGAAGCTGAAGAGCTGGACCGGGCGGGGCTTCTCCGGCGTTTGGCGCCCCTTCATATCGGCCGGGTTTTTATTCTGGCTACGGGGTCGCATCCTTCGGCGCATGTCCAGCAGAGTTCCGCTGTCCGGGAGCTGCGATCATTTCTCATCCAGGAATTATCAGTTCCTGTTGAGGTTTTGGATTATCTTCCTTTTGACCCGGTGAAGGCGGGGGCCGTGGACTGGAATAGAATCCTTTTGGAGAAATATCGGGCGCATAACTGGCATGCCTGGGGCCGTAAAGATCAAGCGTACGGGGCGACATTTACGAGTATCTCATGCCCTTTTTCCTGTAATTTTTGTTGTGTGAAGGATTTTTATCATTCGGATTATCATCAGCGTTCGCCTGTTCTTGTTGTCGAAGATATCCGCTCTTTGGTCAGCCGCGGCGTGACGAATATCAAGTTGATGGATGAATTGTTTGCTATTGATAATCCCGGTGTGCGCGCGGTATGCGAGGCGCTGGTATCGAGCGGTTTCGCGGAACAATTGAATATTTGGGCGTATGCCAGGATTGATACGGTGAATCCGCCGTTGTTGGCCCGGCTGCGCGCGGCGGGTGTGCGCTGGCTGGCTTACGGGATAGAATCAGGTGATGAACGGATCCGGGGGGCGGCCCTGAAGGGGAATTTCAGCAATGCCCGTATCCGTGAGGTTGTGGCCATGACCAAAGATGCGGGGATCCATGTGGTTGGGAATTTTATGTTTGGTTTTTGGGAAGATGACCGTGCCGCCCTGGAGGCGACATTTGACCTTGCGGCGGGATTAATGTGTGAATATGCCAATTTTTATTGTCTCAGTGTTTATCCTGGCAGTAAACTGTATGCGGATATGAAGGCCAGAGGGGTTAATCTCCCGGAATCAGGTGAAGAATACGCACAGATGAGCCCGTCTTTTAAACCTGTGCCAACGGCGCATTTAACCGGGCAGGAAGTTCTTATGTTCAGGGATTCGGCGTTCATGCGTTATTTTACGGACACGAGGTATCTCGCGATGATGAGATCTGTTTTTGGAGAGCCGGCGGTTGCCGGTATCCGCGCGATGACGGCCATTGACATCAGGAGCCGCCCATGATTATCAGCCGCACACCGTTCCGCATCTCATTTTTCGGCGGCGGGACGGATTATCCTGCCTGGCTTCAGGATCATGCGGGGGCGGTTCTGGCTACCACCATTGACAAATATTGTTATATTACCGTACGCTATTTACCGCCGTTCTTTGAACATCGTTCACGGATCATTTATTCCAAGATGGAGCATGTCCAGGGTATTGACCAGATTGATCATCCGGCGGTGCGTGAAACGCTCAGGTTTTTAGACATGCATAAAGGCATTGAGATCCATCATGACGGCGATCTTCCCGCGAGGACCGGGCTCGGGTCCAGTTCGGCATTTACCGTTGGTCTGCTTAACGCGCTTTATGCGCTGCGGGGAGGCTTGCCGGCTAAAGATCAGTTGGCGCGTGAGGCGATCCTTATTGAACAGAAGATGATTTGTGAAAATGTGGGGTGCCA
>JBAXBM010000078.1:0-9401 GCA_037141995.1 Candidatus Omnitrophota bacterium | reverse complement strand
AACTCACGTTTGAAGTGGAAGATGCCAGAGGGAACAAGGTTTTTAGGGGAAAGGGAGTGACATCCAGCTTTGGTATTGCCGGGGTTACATTTCCGTTGGCGACGGAGATTAACATGGGTGAATATGTGGTAAGGGTTTCTGTATCGGATTATAGTGCTGAGAAGAAAGTAGGTGTTAACCGTTATCTTCCGGCTCAATTTAAAGTAAATCTGGTTACTGATAATACATATTATTTGCCGGGACAAAAGATGAAGGGGGTTATTCACGCGGAATATTTCTTTGACGAGGTTGTAAGAGGTGCGCAGGTCAAAATTGAGGTTTGTGCTATTGAAAACAGCAGGAAAGTCTTAGGGGTTATGAACGGGGTCACTAATAAGGATGGTGTTTTTGAATTTGAATATCAGGTGCCGTCGTATTGGATGGGGTTACCGTTGGAAAAGGGATATGGACGGCTCTTTTTTGATGTTACAGTTGATGCTGATACCGGACCCCGCGAGAGTATCACAGAGCCTGTCCCTGTGGCAGAAGAGGCTTTGAGCATCGATCTGATTCCTGAAAGCGGCGATATGGTTCCGGGTGTTGATAATATTGTGTATGTTGTCACGGCGTATCCGGATGGCCGCGCGGCTTCTGCCGTTGTGCAGTATAACGGGCAGGATATTCCGACAAATGCGTTGGGTATCGGTGAAATCAAGGTCGCTGGAGTTCCGTTTAACACGACTTTGACCCATGATTTCTCAATGAGCCTCACGGCTGACGATGGGCATGGTAATCAAGGGCATCTTTCAAAAAGTTTTTCAGTTCGATCTGCCAGTAACAAGGATGTCAAGGACAGTGTGCTCTTACGCATAGATAGAGCTGTCTTAAGCGCCGGAGACATGCTGCATGGGCAAGTTTTTTGTGCTCAGCCGTCAGGGGTTGTTTATCTGGATGTTATCAGGAATGGGCAGACGATTCTTACCAAAGCATTGGCTATTCAGGATAGAATGACAGAATTTGCGCTGGATATGGATGAATCTATGCGCGGGGTAGTGGAGATTCATGCGTATAAGATTCTTCGCGATGTAAATATTGTAAGAGATGCGAAGTCTATTTTTGTTAAGTATAACAATGATTTGAAGCTTCAGATTTCTTCTGACAAGGGAAAATACTTCCCCGGTGATGTGGCGCATATAACATTGGCAACTTCAAAAAACGGGAAAGGCGTGCCAAGCGCTGTCGGTGTTAATATTATTGATGAATCTGCGGTTGCCTTAGATCAAAGCGGGTCCGGATTGGTGCGGTTATATTGGGCGTTGGAAAAGAAATTGATGGCTTTCCCCGTGATTCATGGATTGACTTCTCCGGAGGAGGGGGCTGCAGAGCCACGGGAGATGGATGAAGCGGTGAAGGTGCAGGCTGAGCATGTGTTAATGGCACGGATGGTGTCATACGGGGAGTTCCCGGTGATAGCTTCTTCGCGGGGGGGTAATGACTCGCGGATGCAGGCACAGAAGAATATATTCTTCAGCGGGATGATGCAAATCTTCGCGTTGTTTCTGATTATTTTACCCTGTGCTGTTTTGATGCTTGCGGTTTACGCGTATCGTCATCAGAAATTGATGCTGCTAGCGGATTTTTTACGTGCTGTTATTTTATTGACGGGAGTGTTTTTATCGGAGTGCCTGATTTTGTTTTCGATTTATAGTTTTTTCTCATTGTTAGGAAATTTATCAGGACCTCTTCAAGTTGTTTCTTATTGTTTTTCGCCGATTATTCCCATCATCATGCTGGCGATGATGCTGACAGGGTGTATTGTGAGTTTTAATATATTGATTCGTTACGCCCGGAGTCACAATCGTTCGTTATTCTGGGTTAATGTGGCAGGATTGAGTTATATGTTGTGTTTGGGGTTAATGGTTGCACTGGCTTTAATTGATCGTGCTGCGAGAGTCAGTTTTGGGGAAAACATGTGGGGATATCTTGTTTTTGGATGCGTGTTTGCCGTTGTTTATGCCAAATATGCCATGGATTTGATGAAGGTTAAAAAGAAATTGGCGTATTGTGCTTTCATAATGGCGTTTGTCTTTACGCAAGTTTTTTTGGTGCTGGTTTTTCAAACGTATATCAAGAAGGCAGTTCTTGAACGATTCAAATTGCCTGATATTAATCCTGGAGAGCCATATGGGGCGGTTGTGAACGGAGAAAAGACGGCGCGTGTTAGTTATTCTGATAAAGCGGATATAAAAAAAGCACAGCCGTTTATCCGTCAGTTTTCTTTGGAAACATTTTATTCTCACCCGCAAATGATTACGGATCATAACGGCAAGGCGACGTTGGATGTTGTTATGCCGGATCCCATTACTTCGTGGCGATTGACCGCATTGGCCAATTCGATCGATGGAGGAATGGGGGCAGGTGATCTGTCGCTGGTTGTTGCCCGTGATTTTATGGTGAATATTGATTCGCCGGCAATATTAACCCAGCAGGACGAGGTGGCTATCCCTGTATCGATTTATAATTACTTAAAGACGCCGCAGAGCGTTTCTTTAACATTAAAACGGGAAAGCTGGTTTGAGCTGATGGATGAACCGGTAAAAATGCTCGATGTGGAAGCCGGTGAAGCCGGTATTATATATTTTAGGATAAAGGCTCAGCAGCCGGGGGCGCATAGGCTTACGATTGTTATTGATGGTGAAAAGAAAAGTGATGTGATGGCGAGGGCTGTGGAGGTTGTTCCGGTTGGAAAGAGGATCAGTGTGTCTGAAAGTGACATATTGGATAAAGAATTTATCAAGAAAATTTTTGTCCCTCATGAGGCGATCGCGGGGAGTGAGAAGTTGTTCATTAAGTTTTATCCTGGCATATTCAGCCAGATTATCGAAGGGCTTGATCGGACGGCTTCGATGCCTGACGGGGGATTTGATCAGTCGTTACTGAAAATATACCGTTATGTACTCGGGATGAATTATATGAAGGCTGTTGGAAAAATCAGGCCGGAGATAGAGCAAAAGGCCGAACAGGCGGTAACTGCTGGGTTGCAGCGTCTTTTGGCCTTTGAAGTAAAGGAGGGAGGTTTTTCGACTTTTGGTAAAGGCCCGGCAGAAAAAGTTGTGACTGCTGATGGACTTATCGCATTTTTCGACATATCGCGTGTCTATGATATTGACAGCCGTTTGATTCCCCGGATTCAAGATTGGCTGTTTCTTCAGATGGATCATGACCATTGGGTTTCTGACAGGAATTATGATTCAGCAATCAGGATAAGAAATAACAACGTGGCTGTAACAAGTTATATCCTTTGGGCGTTATTAGATTCGGGGTGGCCTGTTCAAGACCCGAGGATCCAAAAAGCGCTGGATTATATTGAGCGTGAGTGTTCATTGGTCAGAGATAATCCTTACGGTTTGGCGCTTGCCGCACGCGCATTTATTAAGGGGGAAAGGAATGCCGTTCCTTTGTTTAAAAGACTGAATGATTTGGCGCGGAAGGATGCTGGTCATGACACCATTTCATGGCGGGGCGGTGTGGGGACTAACGTTGATGCTGCTGAAATTACAGCGGTGGTGGCTTTGGCGTATCAAGAGGGGCATTACCGGACATTTGAGTTGCCCAGGATGATGAAATTTTTAGTGATGAGTAAAGATCCGCAAGGTCATTGGAAGACGCCCCGTGCAACAGTTTTAGCCCTGAAAGCGTTGACAGCTGCTGATGTTAAATCAGCAAAAGGGGAAGCAGTGGAGATTGGCGTTTTGATTGATGGCAAAGAAATTCGCAGGATAACTATTAATGAGGCGAATAGGGATCAAGTTCAGCTGGTTAATTTGCAAAAATATGCCCGCAGAAGAAACGCTGACATTAAAATTAAGTTTCAGGGCGGTGAGGGTTTGATGTATCAAATGGTTTTATCTTATGTGACGAACCGGGATGAAGCCGCTGATGTGCCGTTCCAGGAATCAGGGATTAAAATGGATCTTAAGTATGACAAACTGGAGCTGAACACTGGAGATATGGTAACGGCGGATGTTGACGCCAATTATAGCGGAGGGATGATCCCGTATGCCGTGATGGATATTGGTATCCCTTTGGGATTTGAGGTGCAAACAGATGGTCTTGTGAGTGCGGTGAAAGAGGGTCTAATAGAGAAGTTTGAAGTGACAGGGCGGCAGATGATGGTGTACCTGGCGGGTCTTGGCGGGAAGGGGTGTCACTTGGTGTATCAATTGAAGGCGATATATCCGGTGA
Source organism: Candidatus Omnitrophota bacterium (assembly GCA_037141995.1). Taxonomy (GTDB): domain Bacteria; phylum Omnitrophota; class Gorgyraeia; order Zapsychrales; family Fredricksoniimonadaceae; genus Fredricksoniimonas. Next base: position 5,177 of record JBAXBM010000078.1, on the reverse strand, counting down.
AGGGGAAAACGCCGCCTTCAATGGTATATGATTATGATGCGCCTGACGTTAAGAAAGAGGTCGCTTCTGTTGAAATGGCGGTGAGGTGAGATATTTATAACGCAGGGCGTCACTATGTTGACAAGTCAACTATATGGTGATATGCTTAAATCAGGTAAGAAGGATGTGTGTGTGAATTATTTTAATTGTATAATTTTTTTATAAGGGAAGTGGTTGCTGACAGGTAGGCACTTATTTTTTTATTTAAATAGTTGACTAATCAATTAATAATAGATCAAGGAGGTGTGTATGGGTAAATTATTGAAAATTGCTAAAGATTGGTATATTTCAGGATTCATTGAATTCGGGAAGGTTATTCAATATGGTGTTGTGGTATATTTAGTTTAATGCACAATGTTACGTTAAACACACAGGATCATCACCGTATTGAAGCCGTGCAGTTTGAGCAGGGGTTTAAGAAGGTCATTATTTTGGCACATGGTTTCTTTAATGCCAAGGATGTGTATCTTTTTCGTGAGATCGCCAGGGCGTTAGCACGTTATTATGATGTGATTGCTTTTGATTTTCGAGGGCACGGAAAAAGTTCCGGGTTTTTCACATGGACATCGAGGGAATGCGCGGATCTAAAAGCCGTGATTGATTATGTGAAAACATGCGGTTATGAAGCCATCGGCTTGATGGGTTTTTCTTTGGGTGCGGCGATCAGTTTGCTGGAAACAGCTCAAAATCCCGATATTAAAACCTTGATCGCGGTGAGCGCCCCGTATGATTTCTGGAAGATCGACTTTCAGTTCTGGAAGCAGGGAATGCTGGATGATTTGAAGTTGAATATGGGGCATAAAGGGATGGGGAAAGGTGTTCGCCCGGGACATCCCTGGGGTCCAAAAACAGCGCCCATTGATATTGTTGCGCGAATTTCTCCCCGGTCGGTGTTGTTCGTTCATGGGGCGGATGACTGGCTTATTAACGTGGAGCACAGCCGGAAATTATTTGCGCAGGCCCGGGAGCCGAAAAAACTTGTTGTCCTCGAAAAACTTGGCCATGCTGAGACGATGTTTGATCAGGCGCCGCATACATTCATGGGGCCGTGTTTGGAGTGGTTTGCGGCAACACTATAATACATATTTTTGTGCCGATGGAAACTGAAGTATTATTAAGTATTATATTTGAAAAGGGGTTATTCTGTAATATAAAATATGTTTTGGTGATAAAAGGGGGTGTTTATGGTTCGAGCGATCGTGCAGGGCCTTATCGTTGTGTTTTTGTATTTTTTAGGAGCATTGGTCGTCGGAGCGGCGATGGCGCCGGCGCTGGCGGCATTATTGAATTTTATTCATGTTTCTGCGGATTGGCTGGGCTTTCAACGTGCCTTGGCGCTTGGCATTGGGATTGCTGCCGGTTTCTTTTTCTTTGGATTGACGCTGATGCTCCTTGTGGGCTTGTTAAATATGATCCTGGGCCTTCGGCTTAAGGAAGGATCTTTTGGATTCAAGGACGGCGAACTTTTCAAGTGGTTCTTTTTGAACGCGCTGGTGCAGGCGGTCAAGGCGTTCTTTATGGATTTTATGCTGTTGACGCCGTTTGCGAATCTTTTTTACCGCATGATGGGGGCGAAGCTTGGCTTGAATGTTCAGATCAATTCCAAGAATGTGGCGGACCTTTCGTTATTGGAGATCGGCGACAATACAGTCATCGGCGGCAATGCTACGGTCATTTGCCATTTGTTCGAGCGTAAGGGGCTTAAGTTAAAGAAGGTCAAGATCGGTGCGCATGTCGTCGTGGGGTTAAATTCTGTGATCATGCCGGGCGTTGATATCGGCGATCATGCCATCATTGCGCCTGGCGCGATTGTACCTAAGGGTACCATTGTCCCCCCAAGGACAGTTTATGCGGGCCAAGAACATGTGCATAAAGAGGTGAGATTGTGCGATTAGCCAAGAGATATGAGCTGTCGCAGTTCAAGTAATTGGGAGAGGGTAAGGGAAAAAATGGAGTTATCTGAATTTTCTATAAATTTCTTTAATGCTTTTAATTAGCGGACATCCCATGTCGTGCTCCGAACTGTTTTTTCTTTCCGCCCCGTTCCTTTGGCTTTATGCCGGGCTTTTTGTTGTTAAGGATGAGCCGGGGCTGAAGTTTATTATCCGTTGGGCGGGGAGTGGTATTGTTTGTTGTTTGTTGAGTTTTGTGATGCTGGACAGGGTGAGTGCGGTGATGGGTGGGCGGTGCGGCGATGCTTCATGCCGCGCGCGAGATCAAGGGGTTCCATCAGATCATCATTGATTCTTCCTTGCGTCTTTCTTGAAATAGGGGGAGATGTGCTTTTTTTAAAACGCGTCCTGGCTTTTTTTGTTTTTATTTGTATTTTATCGTTGACGGGTGTTGGGTGGAATTTCTTTCCAAGGTTCCAGAAGAAAAGTTTTGATGTGACCCCGACAGCACATGATTTAAGGACTACAGTCCGTTATTTGAGTGAAGATATTGGTATCAGGAATCTGGCGCATCCTGAGTCGTTGGAGAAAGCCGCGGTTTATATTGAGCAATCATTAAAGCGTGCCGGCTTGCCTGTGGAGTCATGGGAGTACAAGGTGCGCGGGCAAACATTCAGGAATATTGTTTCCAGATACAAGAACAATGACTCTGATGAATATATTGTTATCGGGGCACATTATGATTCGTGCTATAACCCCGGTGCCGATGATAATGCTTCCGGTATCGCCGGTGTTTTATGGTTGGCGAAGGAGTTAAGGCATATCCCGCTTAAAGCGAATCTTCTTTTTGTGGCGTTCACGAATGAAGAACCCCCGTTCTTTCAAACGCGCGCCATGGGAAGCCGTGTTTTTGTGGATGAAGCCGGGAAAAAGAAGATCGGCATCCGGTATGCCATTATCCTGGAGATGATAGGTTTTTATGATGACAAATGGTTTTCTCAAAAATATTTTCCTTTAATCGGTCCGTTTTATCCTAATCGTGCCAATTTTATTACTGTTATCGGAAATTATCGTTCGAGAAAGCTTGCCGCTCTCGTTAAGAATGGTATAAATAAAGAAGGCATAATTCTGGCGCAGGCGCTGGTTGCTCCGGAAAATATTCCCGGCATTAATTTTTCAGATCATGCCTCTTTTTGGTTGAAGGGTATTCCGGCGGCTATGATCACGGATACAGCTTATTTACGTAATGCCAATTATCATCAATTAACAGATACGGTAAATACTATTAATTTCCAGTCGATGGCGGCTGTTGTTGAAAGTGTTAAAAATAGTATTATCCATTCAGCTAATAGTAATTAAAAATATTAATCCACCTCATTCGTGGATTGGGGTAAAGTAAGAAAAAGCTTTATGTGCTGACAGGATTTCTCGGATGTGATCCTTATTAAGGAAGGAGATGGGGAAATATGAAAGTTCATGTTTTACAGCACGTGGCATTTGAGGATATCGGCAGTATCGCGTCATGGCTTGACGCGAGGAAGGCGGTTGTAAGCTATACACGTTTCTTTAATGGAGAAGTTCTTCCGGAGATTGCAGCGCTTGATTTGGTGATTGTGATGGGCGGCCCCATGAGTGTTAATGATGAGGTGCGCTTGCCCTGGCTGAAGCAGGAGAAAGAATTTATTCGCGCCGTGATGAAGGCGGGAATCCCGTTGCTGGGAATTTGTCTTGGGGCTCAGCTGATTGCGTCAGCTTCAGGTGCGCGTGTTTACGGGCATAGTTACAAAGAGATCGGCTGGTTTTCCATTATTGCTCAGCAGGGGAATCCGCCGGAAAATTTTATTTTTCCGCCGGCATCGCTGGTATTCCATTGGCATGGTGAAACATTTGACCTGCCGCCGGGGGCGGTCCGTCTGGCCCGCAGTGAGGTGTGCGTGAATCAGGCGTTTCAGATCGGCCGCAAAGTAATGGGGCTTCAGTTTCACCTGGAAATGACCCCGCCCCATGTGGATAAGATGATTACCAATGGCGTGATGGAAATGGTTCCCGGGCCGTATGTTCAGACTTCGGCTGAAATCCGTTCTGCCATGCCGCCGCGTTATGAGCATAATAATCGCCTGATGGATCGGATCCTGGCTTATCTAACAGGACAATGACGTGTATAATATTGACGGCAATACGGGGCGTATGAGGGAGGTTTGATATGTTTGAAGATGGTAACTATGTTAAGCATAAGAAAGAAGGCTATGAGGGGATAATCGACGGACAAACATCGATTAAAGAACTTTTTACCGGTAATAAATCGGCAGGATTGCAATATCGCATCAGGTTGCCGAATACAGATATCCGGCGTGTAGCGCCGGAAGAGGACCTTGAAGGGATTGATCCTTTAAAATCGCCCAATTTTAACACGTTGAGATTATTAACTGAGGGGCAAAAAGAGAAATTTCAAGAGGTCAGTTTTTTGGGCCGGGCAGGTTATATTTCAAGCGCTGACCGCAGTTCTCGGAGGGAAGTCCTGGCAAAGGTTGTGCGGGAAGAGTCTCTTTTAAAAGTGGTTTCGTTTTTATTGCGCAGCCTTATATTTAATCGTACGGGGAACCCTAAAAGGGTGGCGCAAAGTGCAAAATGTTTGAATGAGTGGGCTAGTGATGTTGACTGGCTGATGAAACACTTTAAAGATGCCGATGATTTTCCTGTCACGAACAGGCTGTTTGAGCGGGAAAAGATTGTTTTAAAGGGTCGGGGCTTCAGCTGGGAGTGAATCAAGGCGGAAGGAGAATGATTCAGTTGAGGTGAAACACTTCCTTTTGGGCAAAGATGTTGCCGAATTGATCCTCCAATGGTTGAAAATATAAAATATTTTTTAATTTTTTTAAGAAATTTTTTATCGCAAAGTGAAATATTTTCTTATTTTACCGTCGGGTTGCGTCATTATAAAAGAAGGCGGTGGGACGGGGCAGCGGTTTTAATCCCCGGGTGATAAGGCCCCGAGATTGAAAGCTGACCTTTTACCGTGTATACTCTGTACGAGGGAGTAAGAGCATATACTGATGGTTAAATAGGGGGTATGGGTTATGAATACATTCCAATATATCTTTAAAACATGCCTTGCGGTGGTTCTTTTTCTCTTTATCCATCCATTGATTGCATTTTCTTCTATAGACGTGAGCGCAATCCAGGCAGGTGTTTTCCCTGTTAATAGGACTGCATCTGCAGGGGATACTGTGTCGTATGCGATCAATG
>JBAXBM010000077.1:0-9494 GCA_037141995.1 Candidatus Omnitrophota bacterium | reverse complement strand
CGACAGTTACAGTCTCATTACCTGTAGTGCCAGCAAACCCAGATTTACCTGTATATGTTCTAACTATACCTTGTGCAACTTCTGACGCACCCTTTATCTCAAGAACATGCAGTTCCTGCTGACGGGTATTCGTCGCAATCCAACCAAGTTTATTCACATAACCATTCGCAACTGAATACACTTGTTGAACCGGCAACTCCATTGCCTGCCTTGAGCCAGAATTCTCTGGAACAGACACAGGTACTGTGTTGCGTTTTTCAGCCAACCAGCTTGCGCCAGTCGGGATATTTGTGTTCTCCGTACCAAAGTTCAGCGTACGAACAGAGCGATTACTACCATTTACAATAAGTGCTACATTCGAAACAGTGTTACCAACAACTTCACTTTCACTACTATTTCCCAGAGCGAGATTGTAAGTATTTGAACTGTCAGCCTTGGAATTAGCCAGTTCAACACTTGTGCTGTTAATGCCATTCTTAACCAATGCCCCTGTCGCGCTCCGGGCATCCACGTTTGCTACAGTGTTCGTACTACGTGAACCATCTACAGTAAGTGCTTCATTGTTTGCCTGATTTGTCTTTGCGTTCTTCTGTTCAACACTCAGACCAGCTGAAACAGAGCCGTTGTTAATGCCAGTGCTCTCAACCTGTGTCAGACCAGTCTGTGCGATGACCTGTGTGGAGATCTGACCTTCCACAACAGTACCGGTGTTACCGTTAGCGTTCTTAGCCTGTGTCCAACCGTTTTTAACGAACCTGGCTCCGGTGGTTTGACTTCCCAGAACCTTATTGTTGTTAATGCCAGCGTTCTTAACCTGTGCCAGATTTGTCTTTGCGGTACCCCGTACGGAGATCTGACTTCCCGTTGCGGAACCGTTATTAGTGTTTAACCCTTTACCACTCTGTCCATCATTTGCGACATCTCGCGCGGGCAGAGCTAGCGCATAGAAGCCGTTATTTTCGTTAATTACGACCTTCTTAAGCTGTGCCCCTGACGTATTCCGGGCACCACCGTTCATTCCAAGAACAGTATTTGCTACATCCTCTTGTCCTATCACTTCTGCCCTGTATCCCGAGGAGGATACGGCAGAAGATTTACGACCACCGTCACCAGACATTGATGCTATGAGTTCATCAGTCATTCCTTTAACTCGTTCCCCAAAGGCTAAAACATCAGCCCAAGTAATAACACCAGAAAATGATGGCGCTAAAGAAACCTGAAATCCTGGCCCATAACCGCCGGCTCCGCCGCCGCCTGGACCCGACTGCCAAACATTCGGATTAGTAGAAGCTGTCGGCCCAATGGGGTTAGGCGGTATTGGTGTTGGTGTCGGCGGTAAATTATTACCCTGAGGAGGCAACTGTGTGGCTGCCTGCTGAAGCGGAAGCGCTTTTTCTTGATCAGGTATTTTGTCAAACTTGTTAACCGGAACCTTCGCCTGCTGATCCAACTGCCGCGACTTATCGGCATTTTCCTTTAACTCGACAGTAGTAGGACCTTGTACGGCCGGATTATCCATTGCCCTTGTCGACACAGGCTTATTGTTAACCGGTCTGGCATCCCTGGCATCCTGTCCAATCATGGATGCTGTGATACCAAAAACATCCAACATAACAATTGTCACTAAAAGATTATGCAAATTGTCGCTAATAATCCGTATGGTCTGCTTAATACCATAGCTCAGCGTTTGCGTGAGCTTCTTGTACCTGGCCAATACCGCCGTAACTAGCTCTGTCTCATTCTGAACAGGCCATGCTACGATAGCCTGCTGATGCATATACTGCAGAACCATTTTCGCAATGTCTTCCGCCCTGGCCTTTGATACTCCATTTTCTGTAGCGCGGTATAAATCCTTCAGCACGTCATTTTGCCCATAGGCAATTTCCTGGCGATGGCTTTCATACCAGACAAGGAAAGCACCGGCCACTGCTGCCACTTCTTCTTTTGAATCGTGATCTGTAATATGCAATGCCTCAAGGCCAACGATCCTGATGCTGGGCTTACGTATATCGGCAGGATTTCTTACATTTTCAAGATCAACACCCACCTCCAGCTTCACCCCATGCTTGGTCGACAGAACTATTTCGGCCTGACGATTGAAAATATTGGTCTGCCAGTCAATGCTTTGATATTGCCCCTTTTCCTGTACAAAGGCTCTGCGCAATTTAGGCGTATTGCCCTCAAACACCAAAAGGATATTTCCAAACGAGCTGGTAACAGGCGCCAGGGTATCATGAGGCTCAATGCCATAATAAGGTATCGCATCTTTAACGATGAAAAGTGATGTGTACGTACCATCTTCTGTGACAATCTGCGTTTCAGAGGTGCTTATTTCTCCTTGAGCCAACTTATATGTCGGACCAAGCGGCAGGCTGTCCTGATGTTCAACGGCCTGTTCTTCACCATATTCACGCTTGATCTTGGCAAGATCAAAAGAATTTGCTTTCACCAAAACATTGGAACCGCTCACAAAGCTGACAGCACTCAATATGATGTCTTCTGACGGAACCTGTTCATGTTCAAAATACCCGGCTATTTCAGCCAGGAATTTATTTTGACTTCGTATCAAATCCGTGCGCAGCTGCGGATTGCTCTTGATAGCGCTTATCAGCGCGGCCGCCAGAGTCTCGACATCATAGGCTTCATGTCCAATCAGGAAATCATCCTTATCTTGACGCTGTTCTAATCTGTATTCACCATTCTCTTCTGTTAAAGTATAGGCGCCCAGAAGCTGAACAGCAGGCTTGACATTACCAGGAATTAAGGTGGCCAACGGGATATCAAGATCATTACCGTCAATCTTCACAGGTGTCCATTCGGTCGTATGCGCATCTTTATAGAAAGCCGCACGCAGCGTCTTACCATGATAAACCAACGTAACTTCAAATGTCTTTTCAGAAGCCAACCTGGCTAAAGGAATACCCTGGAAAGTAACTTCGCCGGATTCTTCATTATAAATCTTATGACTTACAGGTTGAAGAATAACATAATCACCCACCTTGATACCAAGTTCTGGAACAGCCTTTGTTACTTCTAAATGTTTAGACTTTGTACCATCCACTTCTATTTCTTCAATAGGCGTATATGTAATTGTATAATTACCCGCAATATGCAGGATATTGGTCTCCTGACGATTAGAATTCGGCGTTATTTCCTTCCGCATAAACCTGTTCGAACCTGTTGGTTTCTCTACTATTTCCGCAATAGGTCTGGCGGGGTCAAACCCATATTCAAAAGCAGAATTTTGCGTATAAATTTTGTTATCCTGCGGATTGAAAATCTCATTTTTCGCAATCTCAATATTGTTTGTCTGGCCAATACTGATATATTTCGGCATTTGTTCGGCACTAACCAACGCCGTTTGCACCGCCTTAGTATCAGAAAATACATTCAAAATCCGGGATGGCATTATGGCTAATTGACCCAACTTCAACAATCCAGCCAAAATAGCCTTGGAATTATTTTCTTCAATAGCCTTCTTTAAATCTATTACATCTGCCGCCGGCCCAACAAGATCCATACTTAACATAACGCTAAGATATTCAAGTACCTTCTTTTTCGCTGTGCCGGTCATCCCCAATACCAACGCTTCCAGCATACGCACTACGGCCTTTACACTTTCAGCATGCAGGCGTCTAACCTGTTCCTCACCCGTTAACACACCAATATTAAGCATCTCTTGACGGGTCAAATCATACTTACCTGTTTTTATAGCCGCCCAAACCTGATCATAAGTCGCTCTATTTTGCTGATTATTGCGATATGCCTCTCTCAAATAATCCATAATACGGCCATGCTGCTCCGGATAATCACGCAAGATCTGATCATTAATTGTATCCGGATGCGCGGTAACAGATGCCACACCGGCTCCAATTTCCTGCAAAAACCCCATGATCTGTAAATGATCATAAAGTTTTTCACCATCAACTTGATTGTCAAGAAGACGCTGGAACCCATCAATTTGATCTTTCGTCCACTTGTCTTCTGTCGCAATTTCAGCCAAACGCGCCGCAAAACCTTTTTTATCTGTCACAAAAACAATCTTTTGACCGAAAGACAATGGAACCTCGGTAGCAAAACCCTCCGGCACAAATCTGCCAGCTGTTTTTGCCCACTTAAGGCCCAGGGTTTCAACTTGTTTCTGCGTCAATCCCGGGAGGAATTCTTCAACAATGTCATACCTGTTAATTGTCACACAATATTTCTTGAGCTCTTGCATGAATTTATCACGATTGGTATTTTCAAGCGTCGTGACAATATAATGCCGTGTTTGTGCGGTTTCCTGCTCAAGCTGGAGATAATCAGATAGTAATTCCAAATGTTCGTTGGTCATCGAGGTTTGCAGATCATTACCCAAAAGCGTGCCGGCTTTTCTTTCAAAATCCGCAAAATGCTGATTATCTTTAGCCAATGCCAGATCAGGCAACTCAGCCTTTATCGCCGCCAACATGCGCAAGACACGCTCCGAATCAAACAACATGAATCTACGTCCGTCTTTAACATTACCACGATTATTACGCGCCGTAACCTGCGTCTGCATTTCGTGTGACCAATTTTCCGCATCTCCTACAACAAGGTCAAGGACACCTGGGAAATTATGCCCGATCGCAACACCCTGTGATGCCAATGTGATACGCGGCACATCATCGCTACCTGGCCCGGTACCCGTCTTCGCTTTAGCTTCTTCTAATTTTTGTAGATCATTAGGATTATGAATAACATACAGCTTATCCTTCGCATAAGATTTTTCTAATCTTGCTTGAAGTTCCTGGAATAATGCAACATCCATGACCGTGATTAATATCCCACGGTTAGAGCGTAACGCTGACTCCACGAGCGCCAAAATATCACCAACCCGCGTCTTGTCAGCCACATACTTAACAACAACTTGATCCCCAGGCTTTTTCGGATTATTGACCCTGTCTTCCCAAACATCACTTGGCGATACCAGGTCAATCTCCGCCCCGCCGGTTTTTGCTTTAATCATGGCGGCCCCGCCAATCGTAGCCGATGAACCAACCACAAAACCACCATTACCTGTGGTTTCAAAGATTTCCGCGATATGATTTTCGCGTGTTGTTTCTGTGCTATATTTGATCTTATTGATATCAATCGGTGTCTCATCAGAATGCAAATCATTATGCCGCAATGACTTGACAATTTTCCCTGTAAAATTGCCAATCATTTCTACTTGCGGTTCACCCAAACTATTAATAATATGATAAACCTTGGTACCGTCTGCCTCTATAAAGAGCCGTAAATTATTACCTTCAGGTTCAATGCAATTACGTAGAACCCCTTCCAAAAGATCCGCTTGTGCTGTTGATTTCTGTGCGTATTTATTCGGCTTCACAACGCCAAATTTCTCATACACCTTATCGGTAAACACAAGATTAATGGAACCATTCTGCGGTGTGTGTGTAGGCTTCAGATAATAACCAAATTCACCCGCTTTATTCCCGGCTTTAAATTCTTCCGAAGTAAAATATATCTTCATGTTGTTTAGTTCAGGCTTAACAAGCACATACATCTTCTTGATTTCTTTTACGCGCGCCGTCATTTCTGGATTATCGGTCCAGGAACCGCCTGTCGACATCACAAAACGCATTTCTTCCGACAAAACCCTGTCAACTTCATCGAGAATAATCGCTAAATTCTTTTTCATTGCCGTGACTGAATTCATGATGTCAGCATCTTCAGCAAAATAAACCGGCAAGAACCCTCTTTCTTTCACAGAAGTAATCTTCAGGACTTTTTGATTTGCCAATGCTGCAGCAATAACCTGGCGCCTGGCTTTAAGGTTTTGCTCTCTTTGCTGTTTAGATTCACCTATAGATAATGCTTTATTCTGAAGTTCTTTATATTCCTTATATAACTGATCCATAACAACGACCGTATATCTACCACCTGACAAAAGATTAAACAGGTCTGCGTAACCATGTGTGAAATTCTGATCTGGCTTTTCATCTGCACGGAATTTTACTGAATCGGTATCATTCAGTAAATAATACATGGTCGGATGCCCTTCATCCATGAACACCAGCGCGGCAACAAGACTGGCCAGCGTCTTACCGGAATTATTGCCGCCAACCGGAATTTTACCTTCACATAAAATATTCGTCATCTTTTCTTGCTCATCAAGTTTATCGGAATCCAATTTCTGCTCAAGTTGCCTTATATCCATGTAATATTTATGCGCACGCGCTTGTCTTTGAACAATAAGAAGTGGTGAAAGCTCTCTTTTAGGTGCAGACTGTTCCGCATTATCATTCTTCAACGTATTAAAAGCGCCTGGTGCAGCCACGGCTGTTGGTAATTGCACTGGCAAGGCACCTGTCTTGGGCAGGTTAAAGCCATCATCAGAAAGTACAAACTCATGCGCCATTTTATCTACAAATGTCGGCCCGGAATCAACCGGTAATTTCTCTTCTGGCAACGGCAATGAGGCCTGTGCGAGAACAGGCGCAGACTCTTCCGGCTTCCAATTCGGATTATAAATCGCATAATACTGGGCCAGACGGACTTTTTCTTGTTCGGGTGTCTCAGTGATCGTGACGCTGCCGGCAATTTGCGCGAGTTGTTTTTGAAGTTCTGGCAAGGATATCCGTCTTTCACGATATGCCTTAAGGACTTCCTGCGCATGAGACGCTTCTTCATCCAATCTAACGGCCTGACGACCTGTTGCCTCTTGTTGTGCCTTTAACGCGGCCTCCGGACTATCCCAAACAATTTCAGGCTGATCATTGATCATGGCAAAATCAAAATGCTCATTCCACTGCTTAACCCAGGTGACAAGCTTCTCTTTAAGCTGGGCACGTTCTTCCTCTGTCTTAGCAAGAAGAAGGGCTTTGGGATACCTATTCAAAACCATGCGCAATTCGCGTGAAATCCTGTTCTTACTCACAAGCAGGCCTGCGGCGCCGATGAGAGCACCCGCCTTAGCGGCCATTTCCATGATCTGACGCGCAACATTATGACTTCTATAGATAAATGTAAGTATCTGGTCCAGGACACGTTCACGCTTCCTAAAATCCGGAATGATTTCAGACGCTTGCTGAATAAATTTCGCAATTTCAGCGGCTGTCGGCAGCGGTTTGCCGTTCTTGGAATGGAGCAACTCTCTCAGCTCGGCAAACTTATCTAACGGCAAGGTACGCCCGAGTAAAAGCGCATGGATGAATAATTCAGGATTATCCTTATATTTCTTCAAATAGTAGGAAAACCACACCCAATCATTAAAATTAGCAATAACACCTAATTTAGACTTCTTGGCAGATTCAGACATCGCCCTGACAGATGAACCGGTGATATCCGCCGGATTAATGCGCTCAGAATAGTCCCTCCTTTGCGGCCTTAACGCTTTAATCGCATTCAAAACATCTTGAGAATAAACAGGGTTATCCCCTAACGGATCAAACTCACGAAGAACCTGTTGGGCGGTATTTTTTTCTTGTAAGGATATCTGCTGAACAGGCGTAAAAGTAATTTTGGTTAATTCAGCAAGTTTGGCAATAACACGCTGCGGTTGATCAACCGTGATATCTGGCGCGGCAAAAATCCTGTTAATTGTTGGCAAATCAACTTGGCTGGATAATGCGACAATAAACTTGCGCACATCTTCATTGGCCGCATCTTGTTCGGTCAACTGTCCAGCACGAATTCTATCTTTAATTTCAGAGGATATGGCTGGATACTCATTTAAAAGAGTTTCCACCTTGGAAATGGTTTTTACGGTATCAATAAATTGGGTAACGGCAGGTGGCACAAAACGTGAAGCAACCGCTGAACGAGGGGGGCCCGTGTGTTCATTGGCCGTAATTTCCGATTTAATTGGAACCGTCATATTCTGTTGTTCAGGCACTCCTGGCGGAGTCAACTCCGGAACATTTGCAGCAATCGGCGCCGGCGGCTCAATGAACGTTTTAACAATCTTTTGGACCGCGGCACCTGTTTTCACATTGCTCGGTTTATATGCCGCAAAAATGCTGGCTTCAAATACAGGAGCATCTACCTTAATCACATCACCTGAAGACTGTTCCAGAACTTGGATCTTTAAAGCAGAAACAATATTTTTCGGCACAAGATACGTGCCATTCGGCTGACGCGGCAGAATCGTGTCTCCTATGATGACCGCGGAAGGATTGTTCAACCCTGCCGTGTAAATAAATCCTTCCGAGCTTACCGGCGTTCCCACAGGGATCATCGAACCTGAAGACTCCGCCACAACCCCGTTCACAGGAATCCATTTTCCGGATTCTGTTGGCTCAAAACGAGATTCAATATTCAATGTCACCGGCTGCCCATTCAAACTATAGGTCTCTGCCGAAGCTGTTGAGAATATCTTCAGATCACTATTAGGATTATATGTAACAACAGCAGGCTGCTCATTAATTGTCATGACTTGAACACGCGGGGCTTGTATCTGTTGCGGTGCTGCCATGGCTTTCCGAATAAATTCATTATTTGCCAAGGCAACGGGTGCCGGGACAACCGGTTTAACCAGCATCTCTTGTCCTGCGCCCACGTCAACCGCCACCGCATTACCATTCTCTGCCACTGTCACCGCGACGTCGCCTTTAGAATATTTCAATGTATTATTTGACGCCTGCTCCGGAGTACCCGATTTATTGTCACTCAGAATAACTTTCCATGCCGCAATGTGTTGCGGATCAGGCTGTTCAACCAAGCGCACCATCGCCTTCAGGATAACCATATCATTGCTTGCGCGTACCTGCGGGATCAGCGCCACAGCATCCATCCGCGCCTGTTCACGGATAATGGCAACATCCAATTCCGTTTGAACTGCCTTCAGCGCAAGGCCTTCATCCTGCACCGTCACCGTAGAAGACACGGGCACCGTGACATTGATCGGATGGCTATCACGATCCATCGCGTTGACTGTCACATGCGTGATATTCCCCTGCGAGTTACGTGTATATGTAACCAAATTGGTTGCCGGCTTTTCCGGATTCGTGCTTTGCATTGTTACTACCGCTGATACTACCGCATGGGCCGCTTGCATCTGTTCCTGCCGCTTGATCACCGGAGCCAGGGTTTTCTGTAATTCCTGCGCCTGACCTGCTTGATTCTGCGGCTGGACAGGCTTTTCAAGCATATCTTTTAATGAACTTAATACCTCTGCCCCCAACCGGCTCACTTGCACAAGCACTGATGTTGCCGGTTTGGGCTTCTTTTCAACCGCTTCAACCTTATGTGAAATTTCCACAAAAGAAACAACCAGATCCTTTCCCACACCGTTAGGAAGAATTTGCAATTCCTTCATCAATTCGTTAAAGAAGATATCATTACTTGAAGAATATGTAATCTGACCGTTAATTGCGTGATAAACCCGCCCCTTAATAATCACCACTTCCTGCTCAGGCGCCACCACCAGCTTCTCGCCTGTCTGCAACTCATAAACATGCAATTCAGCCTTAGGCGGGATCGTGACATCATTCACCGTGTAAGCTTCTTTAACCTCAAGTTTATTAACA
>JBAXBM010000076.1:0-9532 GCA_037141995.1 Candidatus Omnitrophota bacterium | reverse complement strand
TGTTTACACTTAACCCGGAAACCGGCTCTATTTTAAAAACAAAAAGAGGTATTTTTTCATCGTTGAAGAATTAATGATGATATGCGTGCTTGACAATCTTTTTGTGAGATTATAACAATTTGATGGGGATGGAAAAAATATCAAAAATAATTGGTATTATGTAATTTAATATGTAATATTTTATTGTAGGTAGTGTTAACTGAATATAATTATTAGTATTTTATTATATTAAATAACAACAATGGAGGGGGAAAATGAAAAGTAAAAAAGGTTTTACGCTGATCGAAATCATCATCGTGGTTATCATTATCGGTGTGCTTGCGGCGGTAGCATTGCCGCGTTTGACCAGTCAGGTTAATATTTCCAAGGCGGCCGAGGCGTATATGAATCTGGGTGTTCTGATGCGTAAAATCCAGGAATGCTATATCACGGCGACTGAGGACTATTCGGCCTGCGATACAACAGGTGAACTTTCGGGGTATCTGTTGCCTGTTACCGGGAATTTTACATATGCCTATAACGGTGGTAATGCGACGTCTCTTACTGCGACGGCGACATTAATGGGAGGCAATGCTACCGTTGATACGATTATGTTTACACTTAACCCGGAAACCGGCTCTATTTTAAAAACAAAAAGAGGTATTTTCTCATCATTAAAGAATTAAGTAAGGTTTGTACTTTGAACAAGATAAAGTATATCGGGTTTACGCTGATCGAAGTCATGATCGTTGTTGTTATTTTAGGGATTATGGCTTCGATCGCGTTGCCCAGGTTGGCGGGTTCAAAGGATCAAACGATTTTTTCTGAGGCAGTTACTGCCCTTAATACGCTTAATGCGGCGCAATTGCGGTACTCTCTTGAAAAATCTGTTTATGCTAATGATTGTTCATTGTTAGATGTGGATATAACGCCTAAGAATTTCGACTCTATGACATGCACATCAGCCGGGGTTGTTTCTTTAACTGTCAAGGCGGCGGTACAACCAGCGGCTGGTGCCTATACTGTTTCTGTTAATGCGGCGGGGACGTTTTCATGCGCAGCATGTGCGGTCACACTTAAAAGACTTTGTCCTAATTCGTGCACTTAAAGTCTATCCATGCGTCACTCTTTCACTCTAATGGAACTCATGATGGTTGTTGTGATCCTTGGCATTATGGCAATTTTTTCGTTGCCACGCTTCGGTAAGGCTTATAATCGTTCTTTAGCGCGTTCAGCCATAGCCAATATGACCATGATTCTTTCTGCCAATGAAATGTTTCGTTTGCGCACAGGGGCTAATGTCACGGCATCGAATGCGGGGATCCTTAATAATATAAATATAACACTTGAATTACATATTATTGCTAATGGGGTAGTATACAGTTGCAACGATTCTGGTATTTGTTCGGCAACAGGAACGGGATTTACTGTGACAGGCACATTAGCCAATCCCATTGATTCAACTAATCCTGCATGTTCAGGGTTAGCTTGTCCATGAAGTGGCCATCGCTCAACGGTTTTACATTGGCTGAGTTGATGGTTGTCCTGCTGATTGTTTCTATTATGGCGGCCTTTACGATCCCTCAATTTTCAAAAACGATCAATCGTTCACGTGCCCGTTCTGCCATGACAAATATTTCGATTATTCATGCCGCCAATTCCTTGTATTTTTCACGTTACGGGATTAATAACAGCGCAGCGACTGTAAGTGATATCAATACAAAATTAGGATTGAATATTCGTGCTGATGATGCCACGTACGTCTGTTCCAGTACTGATTGCCGGGCGACAGGGACAGGTTTTACGGTTATAAGCTCGGCGGTCAGTTCAGGTTTACCGTCTTGTACAGGGATAAATTGCCCATGACCATCAGGCAGGGGGATGCATTTACCTTGATTGAGATTATGATCGTGCTTTTTATTTCTGCCCTATTGATTGCTTTTGGCATGCCTGAATTTGGGAAAACCATGCGGCGTTCCCGTGCTACTTCTGCGATGTATAATATTTCTATCATGCATTCTGCCAACAGCCTCTATCGCGCCCATCATGGCCAAAATATGACGGCGGCAGATATTGACACGATAAACAGCACGCTTGGATCACATATTATAGCGGATGGTGTCACCTATTCATGCGCCAGCGGGACATGCCAGGCTGTTGGGACGGGATTTTCGGTGACATCAGTATTAGCCGACCCTCTGGCGACGGCGTCCAATCCTTCTTGTTCGGGAGCCAGTTGCCCATGAAGCGGGTTCTGAAAGGTAATGCTTTTTCCATGACCGAAGTGGTGGTCGCTTCGGTCATTTTTGTGTTGGCCTCGTCGGGGATTTATGCCACGATTGCCAAGACCAGTTTTGCGGTGAAGGGGCAAGAATCAAGGGTTCAAGCCGCTTTGTGCGGGAAGGAGATCATGAACGGGCTTAATAGGGCGGTTGCCAGTTCAACATGGGCGGGAGGGGCGCTCAGCATTGGTACACATGCGGTGACAATGGCGCTTTATCCAAATTGTGCGAGTGGTGTGACATCTGCCAGTTATACGGTAACGGCTTCAGGTTCAGCGCGGGCGATTTCTCTTACGGTCAGTTGGTGATGATGAAATATTATTCTTCGGCAGTGACACTGGCGGAATTGATTGTTGCCAGCATCATGGTTTCTTTTATGACAGCCACTATTTTCAGCATGGATTATGGGTTGCGGCGCAGCAGTAATAATTCTTTTGCGGAAACATCCCTGACGATTAAGACAAAGGCATTGGCTGAAAAAATTCGCCTGGCTGTCCGGAATGTTCATGGCACACCGGCGGATACTGGAATTGTTTTTTCAAATTTTAATAATGATAACGCCACTCTTTGTTTCCGGCACGATGATCTTGTGGGTGGGGCGTATACGCCGTCTATTTATACAGATGACCGCTGGACATGTTTTACCAAGCCGGGCAATCCAAATACAACATATGATGTTTATAGTTGTGAGGGGGCTGATAGCAATAAGGTATGTACAACATCAGATACATATGAAGGAAGTATTGTAAAACAGATGTTGACAGACGGGAACATACCGGCGCCTTCGGTTACGGCAAATGCGGCGACGGGTGTTTATTATTTTGAAATGACGATAGTCAGCCGTAAGATAAATAATTTCGGATTGGATCATACAGGAACTACTCTTCGGGCAGGGACAACAGCTAATCCGCAGGTTGTTGTGCGGTTCCGGGAAAATGCCGGTGGGTATTAGTCATGGCACTGCCGCGTTTTTTTTATTCTTTTTCTGATGGTGATAAAGTTGTTTGCCTTGATGACCCGGATGAATTTTTTCATCTGGCTAGTGTTTTGCGTTTAAAATCAGGAGATGCGGTCGAGATTGTCAATGGCCGGGGTTGTTTGGCGGCGGCAACTTTGCGCGAAGTGAGCCGTTCTTCGGCTATTCTCGATATGGGAGTTGTATCGGTTGTTCCGATGAAATCTTTTCCTGTCCTTACGCTGGCGTGTGCTGTTCCCAAGAAAGCTAAATTTGAAACTATCATCGAAAAATGCACTGAACTTGGTGTTGACCGGATTGTTCCTTTACTGACCGCGCGCACGGAAAATGATATCCGCGGGGAAAAAGCGGGGAATAAGCTTGCCCGTTATAGGAAAGTGGTTTTGAATGCCGCCAAGCAGTGCCGGCGTTTATGGTTTCCTGAAATCATGGCTCCTGTTGGTTTTCCCAAGGCATTAACGATGCTGTCCGGTTCCCGGAAAGCTCTTTGTATCCCGTGGCTGGAAGGGAGCCGCGTGCCTTTATCGAGCGTTTTGACATCCTTTCCCGACATTGACGAGATTATATTTTTTATCGGGCCGGAAGGTGATTTCACTCCGGCTGAGGTTGCGGAGGCGGTTCGCCTTGGAGCTGTCCCTGTAACGCTGGGAGAAAATGTGCTCAAGGTGGATACGGCGGCGATAGCGGTGGTATCATGGGCTGTTTTAACAGCTCGGCCATGTTAAAGCATCGGCTTATCCTTGTTTTTTTGGTTTTGGCATGTTTTTCCTGCACGTTGTGGAATGGTTTTTCCGCGGATGATAACTTTCTTTTTGTGAACAATTCGTTTTATTATAATCCTTCCAATATTATTCGAGTATTTCAGCCGGGATATAACATCGTGCCTGATAATGTCCTGTATGGTTCCGCTCAGGATAAGGGTACGGGGTCCGTGGCGTATCGTCCGGTGACAACCATGAGTTTTTTTGTAGACAGCCTTGTCTGGAAAAACAGACCTTGGGGGTATCATCTGACAAGCATGCTGTTGCATCTGTTTAATGTGTTATTGCTGTATGAGATTGTGATCATGATGGCAACGCCGCAAATTGCTTTGATAGCGGCGGTTATTTTTAGTATTCATCCTGCGAACACCGAGCCGGTTATTGCGATTGGGTATCGGTCGGATCTTTTGGTGGGCAGTTTCCTTTTGATCGCCTTATGGGCATGGTTGATTTTCAGGCAAAAAGGTTTGTTATCCTGGGCTGTGATCGCGTGCGCGGCGTATTTTCTGGCTTTGTTTTCCAAAGAAACAGCGCTGTTGTTTCCATTGGCAGTTCTTTTTTTTGACAGGGTAAATTTTAAAAAAACATGTCAGCCAAAAGGAGCCTGGGAGTATGCCCTTTTTTTGGGAGCGGCTCTTTTTTATTTGTATATTTATTGGCATGTTTTTCCAAATACCGCATTTAATACGCTGGGGGCTATGGGGCAAGGGTGGCAGGATTATGTTTCTATCTTTATTCAGATCATGGCTCTTTATTTAAAAGAAATATTTTTTGTTCTCAGTGCCGGCATTATGCCGCCTTTGTACTGGCCGTTGCCTCGGCCGATTATTTCTTTACCCATCATTTTGCAGGGATTGATTGTTATCGGGACAACGGGATTTTTATTGTTTTATATATGCAGGCGTTATAAATATTCCTGGGCTGCTGTGTGGTGTGTTATTTTCTTTTTGCCTGTGATGGCTTTTTGGGTTAATCCCAATCCGGTGGCGCTGCGGTATATGTATGTCCCCTTTGCGGGGATTGCTTTTTTAGTAGCTGTTGGCCTTGTTCAGATTTGGGACAGGTGGGAGGCGCGTGTATCGGCGGGATTGCGTTTCTTTATTTGTATTGCAGCCATTTTAGCCTTGGCACTGCCGGCGATTGCCAGCAATTTGTCTTGGCGGAACAATTTTTCTTTGGGTGAGGCGTGGGTTAAAGGTTATCCTGAACATTACAAAGGATATTTTTTTAAAGCCACAGAGTTCCTTCGGCTTGGAAAAGTTAAGGAAGCGGCGGATAATTTTAAGCTGGCCTTGAAAGATTCGCGCTGTGATCAATTGCTTTCGAATTATTACTTTGGTATTTCTTGTTTGATCCTGGGCCGCCTGGATGAAGCCAGAAATGCTTTTGAAGAGATTCTGCGGCAGGAACCGGCATCGTATCGGGGGCATGCCGGTTTGGGGGATTATTATTATTTGAGTAAACAATATCCCAAGGCTGTTTTATACCTGGAGAAGGTACTTCCTGTTAATTATAATGATGAAACCGCATTAAAGCTCCTGGTGTCGCTGCATCATGCGGAAGGACCGGCGGGTGTGGCGCGGGGGCTTGAGGTTATAGGAAAAATTTTAGGAAAAGGGCCAAGATTAAAGAAGATAGATGAATTCGCCAGGACATTGTCAGCGGCTTCCGGTAGTGTTAATCCATAATTATTTGGAAGTAGCGGGTACAGGCACGGGATGCCAGTTTTTGCGCATGTTGATGTCCTGATTTTTAAAAATTTATCGTGCATCTGAAGTTGCG
Organism: Candidatus Omnitrophota bacterium; assembly: GCA_037141995.1. GTDB lineage: Bacteria > Omnitrophota > Gorgyraeia > Zapsychrales > Fredricksoniimonadaceae > Fredricksoniimonas. The sequence goes on along the minus strand of JBAXBM010000076.1, from coordinate 3,752 downwards.
TTGACAAGCATGCCCTCCTTTTGTATAATCATCCACCCCTTCTTATTAATATTATTTATTGGAGGAAATGAACATGTCGGAAGTAAAGAAAATGTCGCCTGCGGAAGCAGAAAATCGCAAGAAAGCGCTGGATCTTGCGCTGACGCAGATTGAAAAGCAGTTCGGGAAGGGGTCGATCATGAAACTTGACGGGCAGGCCCGGGTGGATGTGGATTCGATCCCGACCGGTTCTATGGCCCTTGATTTGGCTTTAGGTGTGGGGGGGATTCCCCGCGGCCGTGTGGTGGAGATTTACGGCCCGGAATCATCGGGAAAGACCACGTTGACGTTAAGCCTTATTCATCAGATTCAGAAAAAGGGCGGCGTGGCTGCTTTTATTGACGCGGAGCATGCGTTTGATGCGGCGTATGCGGCCAGGCTGGGTGTTAAACTCGAAGACCTTCTGGTGTCGCAGCCGGATACCGGGGAGCAGGCCCTTGAAATTGCTGAAACGCTCGTCCGTTCGAGCGCGGTTGATCTTGTTGTTATTGATTCTGTGGCGGCGTTGACGCCTAAAGCTGAGATTGAGGGTGATATGGGCGACAGCCATATGGGGCTTCATGCCCGGCTGATGTCGCAGGCGCTCAGGAAATTGACGGCGGTGACAAGTAAATCCAACACGTGCCTTATTTTTATTAATCAGATCCGCATGAAGATCGGCGTGATGTTCGGGAATCCCGAAACGACAACCGGCGGCAATGCGTTGAAATTTTATTCTTCGGTGCGTATTGACCTCCGCCGTATTGAAACCCTGAAGAGGGGTGATGAGGTGATCGGCAATCGCGTGAGGGCCAAGATTGTTAAGAATAAGGTTGCCGCTCCTTTTAAGGAGGCTGAATTTGAAATTCATTTTGATGAGGGTATTTCATTGGCCAGTGACCTGGTTGATATGGGGACCAAATATAATGTGATTGAAAAATCAGGGGCCTGGTTTGCATTTGAAGGCGAACGTATCGGCCAGGGGCGTGATAACGTGCGCCGGTATCTTCAGGAAAATCCGAAGGTAGCCCAGAAAATCGAGAAAGTGATCCTTGAGAAGTCAAAGGTTGTATTGCCGCCATCGAAGAATGTGGAATAGGATAGATGGTGGAGAGGGTTACGGCACCTGATGGCATGCATGAGAAAAAGGCCCAGGGGTATGCGTTGCGCTTGTTGAAGTTCAGGCCGCGATCGACCGATGAGGTGCGACGCAAGATGCTGGGTAAGGGGTATCCTGCGCTGTTGATTGAAAATGTTATTGCCGGTCTTGTGCGCACGGGTTTATTGGATGATCCGGCTTTTACCCGTGCATGGCTCAGTTGCCGGCTGCAAAGGCCGATGGGGTTGAGGCGCGTGACGCAGGAGCTTAAAGATAAGGGCATATCGGCGGAGATCGTCCAGAAGGAATGGGATCAGCTCCGGACGGATTATAATGAGTTTGAAATGGTGGCAGCGGTTGTTCAGAAAAGGATCGGCCGTTACAGTGATCTTGATCCGGTAAAACGAAACAGGCGCATGACGGATTATTTGCTCCGGCGCGGGTTTTCGGCGGATGTTATCTATAAAGTTTTTTCGGCAGGGAGGAAGGGGTCATGACGGGGCACGATATTCGAACGAAGTTTCTTGAGTTTTTCAGGTCCAAAGGCCATGCTGTTATTGCGAGTGATTCGCTTGTTCCCAAGGATGATCCGACTGTTCTGTTCACAACGGCGGGCATGCAGCAGTTTAAGCCGCAGTTTATGGGGCATCTCACGGGATTTACACGGGCGGCGACATCGCAGAAATGTTTACGTACAGATGATTTGACCGAGGTGGGGGTTACTGATTTTCATCATACGATGTTTGAGATGCTGGGTAATTTTTCTTTTGGTGATTATTTCAAGCGTGAAGCGATCGTCTGGGCATGGGAATTTTTGACCCGGGAAATGGGGATCCCCGCTGAGAAGTTATGGGTTTCTGTGCATAAGGATGATGAGGAAGCCTACGGGATATGGTTGAATGACATTAAACTTTCACCAGCGCGCATCGTCAAGCTCGGCGACAAATCAAATTTCTGGCCGTCCAACGCCCGCTTGAACGGGCCCAATGGTCCTTGCGGCCCGTGTTCAGAGATATTTTTTGATTGGGGGGCTAACGGATGCACCAACCCTTCATGTGATCCTGATTGCAGCTGCGGCCGTTTTTGCGAGGTCTGGAACCTTGTCTTCACGCAGTATAACCGTAAAGATGGCGGGCTTTTGGAGCCGTTGCCGGCAAAGAATATTGATACGGGGATGGGATTGGAGCGTTTGACAGCTGTGATCCAGGGTAAGCGCAATAATTTTGAGTCTGATCTTTTTATGCCGTTGATGGCCGCGGTTCATCAGGCGGTTGCCGCGCAAGGCGCCGCGGTATCCCTGCGTGAAACCAGGCTTATTGTGGATCATATCCGTGCTGTGACTTTTGGTATCTGTGACGGGGTTATCCCTTCCAATGAAGGGCGCGGGTATGTGATGCGGAAACTCGTGGTTGATATGGCCAATATTCTTATTCAGGCGGGGATTACCAAACCCCTGATTCACACGTTTGTTCCTGCTGTTGTCCGGTTGATGCAGGGGCCTTATCCTGAGCTGGTGGGCAAAGAAAAAGATATGGTTGATACGGTCAGGCGGGTAGAAGAGGCTGTCATCAAGCTTAATCGTGAGAAAGTCCCTGAACTTGACGCGTATGTGGCGGATATCAAATCACGCAAGGTTGCGCCGGCGGTGCTTGTTGAGGAGCTGGGTGATAAAATGTTTGGTTACCGTGATACCTATGGCCTTCCGATGAATCTGATCCAGGCCAAAATGAGAGATAGTTTTTCGGCGGATATTCAGACGGCGGTGATGGCGGTTGTGGACAGAAAAATGGCGGAACAGAAAGAGCGTTCACGCGCGGCCAGCAAGATGCAGGGGGATGTGTTTTTATCAGGAGACGTGGACATCAAGGGGGTGGCCAAGACCGTGTTTCTCGGTTATGACCAGCCGGCGTGTGAAAGTGTTATCCTGAAGATTTTTATGGACGGGCAAGCGGTGGATACAGTTCAGGAAGGTCATGCTGTCACTGTGGTGCTCGATAAAACGCCTTTTTATGCCGAGCAGGGCGGACAGTGCGCGGATACCGGTTTGATATTAGCCCAGGGATCTGTTTTGCGTGTTCAGCATGTGCGGAAAGTGGCGGATGTTTACGTGCACGCCGGGGTGGTAGATAAGGGTATGTTTAAGGTCAACGCAGCGGTGAGTCCGGCGATTGATGGGGAACGGCGCATGGCAGTGGCGCGCAATCATACAGCGACACATCTTTTGCAGGCCGCATTGCGCCGTGTTTTAGGTGAACATGTGAAACAGCAGGGATCGCTGGTGGACGCGGATCGATTGCGGTTTGATTTTACTCATCCGAAAGCTGTTTCCCGCCAGGAGATTGATAAGATTGAAGATATGGTTAATATGTTTGTGCGTTCCTGCGACCGGGTATCGATGATCGAAATGACGCGGGAAGAGGCAGCCGCAAGCGGGGCGCTGGCTTTCTTTGCGGAGAAATACGGAGATGCGGTGCGTGTGGTGACAGTGGGGGAGCATTCCAAGGAATTTTGCGGCGGTACGCATTTATGTGTTACGGGGCAGATTGGCTTTTTCAGGATTGCCGCCGAAGGAGCGGTAGCCCAGGGGATCCGCCGTATTGAAGCTGTGACAGGGACGGGCGCGCTGGCGTATACG
>JBAXBM010000075.1:0-9605 GCA_037141995.1 Candidatus Omnitrophota bacterium | reverse complement strand
ATGGATAAGATGGAAGTCCTTGTAAAAGCCAATGAGGACGAGCAGGCTTTGCCAATAGCAAAAGAATCTCTTTCTATAGCGAAAGAATTGTACGGTGCCGACGGGAAAAAGACTTTAATTTATTACCATGTATTGGCACGGATTTATTCTGATTTAAGAGATAATGCCGCCGCAGAACCAATTCAGGAAACTGCATTTCTAATCCTCAGGAAGAATCCTGATTTTTCAGATCAAATGAAAGCTCGCGTTATTGGTCAGTTGGGGTTGTTGTATTACAGACAATCTAAGTTTAATAAAGCCCGGAATTGTTTTCGAGAAGCGATGCCCATTGATGCGCGTTTAAGGGGAGAAAATGATAAAACGCCTAATGCGTATCAAATAATGATTAAAGAAATGGATCGTGCCGAAGCTTCTGGAAAGCAGATTCGAGAGGGGGATCCATTCTTTCCTGAAGAGGAAAATCAGAATCAACCCGTCGCATCTTCTGCGGCTTCAATAGTTCCAGCAACCGTAAAACAAGATGCGTCTGCAGGGGCGTCAACGTCTTCTGCAGGAGAAAGAATAATGATTATTTCTTTCCTTTTATTTTTCCCCTTCCTTACTCTTTTGAAAGCGACAGAAAATAAAGTGGTATTTTTTATTGATCGCAAGGATCGTGCTGTGAGCGCTGTGTTGGGCGTAATTATCTTGATTATTTTAGGAGCAGAGTGTTTTAGCGGTCGTCATGAATATACATGGACGGCGGTATTTCTAAGTGGAGTTGTTCTTTGGAATGCGAACAGGGTTTATCGTGTTAATCCCGGGATGATTCTTTTGCCTCTTCTGGTTGCTTTATCACGTGCAATGTGTGCGTGGTTACTCGTGGTTATGGATTGGTTGAGTTTGCGGTTCCTTAAGAAAGAGCCTTTTGCTTTAAAAGAAGGAGAAAACGAGCAGCAACGGATTATCCGATTTCAAGCATATAAGGGGGTTTTATTTCAGACGGGCGTTGGTATTTTATTCTTTAATGATGCTCTTTTTAAGAAAGAAGTTGTTGCGTCTAAGCGTAAGCGAAAGGCGAAGCAAGAGGAGCCAGTTGAAGAAACTGAAGAAGTAGAAGCAGAAGAAGACGCTGACAGCCAATCTGGATCTGAAAATGTCGATCATATGGATGCTTCTTCGGGTTCGTCGGAACGGGATGAGATATTTGATGAAGCGGTTCGGGTGGTTATGGAGACCGGGCAGGCGTCGGCAGCTATTTTACAGAGACGACTTAGTCTTGGGTTTTCGCGCGCAGGCCGGATCATGGATCAAATGGAACAGGCCGGAATTATTGGACCGTATCGTGGTAGTAAGCCGAGAGAGATATTAATTGATCGTGAGGAGTGGTTAGCGGGAAGAATGGGCAAAGAGTCCAAGTTTAAAGATGGTGGTGCTAATAAGGAAAAGTCTGACTTTGATTATAAAGATGGCAGGTTTCAAGGAGGCACTAATAACAAGTCGTCTTCCGGCGGTCAGCAGAATAAAAATAATCAGCAGTCTTCTTCAACGGGAAAAAAAGAATCTCCGTACGAAATTCTAGGTGTTTCTGCTACGGCAACAATGGAAGAAGTTAAGACGGCGTATAGAAAGAAGATGATGGAGTCTCACCCGGACAGAACCGCTGGTCTTGGGGAGAAGTTCAAGGAGCTTGCGGAGCAAGAGACCAAGAAGATTAATGAAGCGTATGAGACTATCAAACGCGAAAAGAATGGTCGGGCATAAAAGGTGAAACGATGAATAAGCGTCTTTTAGTATATGGCGTGTTTGTTGCTGTTCTTATTCTTGTTTTATTGTTGGTATGCAAATCACCACGGGTCGGATCACCGATTGTTGATGGCGCGGTTGTCGGGTTCTGGCAGGGCGCTGTTCATGGGTTCTTGATAGTGATAAATATTGTGCGATCACTTTTTGACAAAAGCATCGGTATTTATGAACCGCATAATACGGGATTTGGGTATAACATTGGTTTTTGGGTTGGGGTATGTGTTTGGTTTTCATCCGGGAAATGGAGTACGGACTGGACAAATGCACATTCAAAGAAATCGAGTGAACAGGTTCGTATCGATTCAGATTGATCGCGGGGTAGTTCTTAACATGAGACGATATTTATTCGTGGCGATAAGTTTTTTGTTATTGAACGTCACTTTGTGCGAGGCCGCATCGGTTAAAGCAATTAAGGGGAATATTTTTTATACTGACAATGTTGGGAAGATTCTGCAGTTAACCTCATCAGGCAGAGATCAGCAGCCTGTTATTCAGCCTAAGAATGAATGGATATATTTTGTTCGAAGTTTTGATGGGAAATTTAAGGGTGAGAAGTATTGTCCCCCAAAAGGAAAGAAGGTTAAGCCCGGAGTGTTGAAAGAAGAGTTGTGGCGGGTCAAGAAAGACGGCACAAGTTCAAAGATGCTGTATCGTGCGAAGAATGTGGGGGTAGACGGGCCTGATGAGAATTATTCGATCGCTTCAATAAGTAATATTCAATTTGCCCCTGATGGCGATAAGGTTTATGTTGAAACTTCTGACTCGGCGACATCTTCAGGTGTTCATGTTATGAATCCTGAGGGAGGTGTGGCGCACTTCTTGGGGGGCGGCAATCAGACCAAGATCATTCTTTCTTCTAGTGAAAAGTCTTACCGTGGGTGCATAGTGACTTCACAGCATCATTACTTTCTTGGAGGCGGGGCATATGATTGGTATTATCTCTTCACGCCGGACATGAAAAAAAAGATCGGCGTTTTGGGTGAAGATTTGGAGGGGTTCACCAAAATGTATGATGTGAAATATACAGATGGTAGTGAGAAGAATATATGAAGAAAGCATTGAGGACGGAGGTGATCGAAGAGGTGAAGTGGTACGTTTACGTTTATTCTGATCCTGAAACGCACCAAATATTTTATGTTGGCAAAGGGAATGGAAACCGTGTTTTTCAACATCTTGATGATAAAAGTGAAACCGAGAAGGTTAGAAAGATTGTGGAGATTCGCAGTAGAGGTGCGGAGCCGGTTATAGAATTTGTTAGGTACGGTCTTACTGAGGCGGATAGTTTAATGGTGGAAGCGGCCGTGATTGATACATTAGGGATAAGAAAACTGACCAATATACAAAGAGGCTGGGATAGTCGTTCTTGTGGGCGAGTCTCCGTGGACGATGTAATCACATCTTACGCAGCTCCGGTAATTAAAGATATTGTGGAAGATGTTATTATTGTTGTGATCAATAAACTTTATAGGACGGATTTTACACCCCAAGAATTGTATGAAGCTACCCGTTCCTGTTGGAGGCTCTCGGCGCGCCGTAGTAAGGTTGCATATGCTTTTTCTGTTTTTAGCAGTGTTCTAAAAGAGGTTTATCAGGTTGATAGATGGCATGAGGTAACTACCGTTGAAGGTAAACAGCGATGGGCGTTCGAAGGAAGAGTTGCCGGAGAGTCTGTAAGAGAAAAGTATAAAGGGAAAAGTGTTTCTGGATTCCGCGCATCTAAAGAGCAAAATCCGATCAAATATGTAAATTGTTAGGTTTAGTCTAGACGTAGCAGTATTGTCTCAAAATACCCGGGGTTTTAAGCCTCGGGTTTTTTATTTTATAGGGCGACACAATGCTGTCGTGGGGGTGTTGTAAACTTGTTATATGAAACGAAAGCGCTACAAGAAAGCCGAGCAGATTAGTCGGGAACTGATGAAGATCTTTAATAGAAACGGGGGGAAAGCCCCTTGGACTGGCGAGCAGTTTATTGCTTTTAATCTTTGGGAGGTTTTGGGAATCGTTAAATGTATGGCCCGTGAGTTTTTGGATAATCCAACCATTGAAGGATGGCAAAGAACCAAGGATTGGATGTTGGATGATCATCATTTTTATTGTTTGAAGAATTTTAAGCCAAAGACCAAGCGCGAAGCTGATCGTCTTGTTAAGAATGGAACGGCCTGGATGATGCGTATTTCACTAGAAGATGTTGCCGACAGAATTGAAATACTTGAAGAGTATGGGGAATAAAGAGGAGGGTCGCATGCAGAGTAATAAGGAGTATTTTCATAAGTATTTTTCTGTTCATGAGTTATTGGTCGAAAAAGACTGTATCGCTCAGAAATTATGGGATTGTGATGGCAATACTGGCTTCTTAGCGGCAACACATTATCAGGCGAAGCGCGATATAGAGGCTTTGAGTGCTTTGATTCGGGAAGAAGAGGAGAGATTTAAGAAGGAAGTTCAGGAGGCTGAGGCCGCTGGGATAGTTTTTGATTTTGAAGTGTTTGCCAGAAGTCGTGAGATGTCTGACTTTGAAAAGCGGACGGTTCTTTTCTTTTTGTATTTGGATTTATTTTGTTTCGGTCATGTTGCTTTTCCAAGAAGGAAATTAGCAGCCATTCTGGATTGTGAGTCAACGGCCTTTTCTCGCAGTAGAACGCTTCTTGATCTTTTTAAAGGGAGTCCTTTGTTTAAGAAAGAGCTTATTGTTGAAGTACAGTCGTCCAATGAGATCCGGCTAGCTGTCCCTGTTCGGGATATGTTACGGAAACTTGTTTGTGGCGATACGACGTTGCCCATCGAGGAAACTGATAATACTACTGATAAGGATGATTGCGATACTGGGCGTGTTTGCGAACCGGAATATGCCATGGCGGATGTGTCTTTGCCGGGGCATGTAAAAGAGCAGGTTTTGATGCATTTGAATACGCATAGTCAGCTTTCAGAATTGGGGATTATGGACAAGGTTCGAAGGGGGCGAGGGCTCTGTTTGTTGTTCTACGGGCCTCCGGGAACAGGAAAAAGTATGTTTTCACATGCTATTGCAGGTCATCTAGGAAAAAGGGTTCTTCAAGCATCGGCTGCCAAGATCATGAGTAAATATGTCGGGCAGGCAGAAAAGAATATTGCGTCTTTGTTTAAGACAGCAAAGGAGAAGGATTGTGTTCTTTGTTTGGATGAGGCCGATTCGTTCTTATATAACAGGAGTGGAGCGCATTCTTCATGGGAAGTTACACAAACCAATGCTCTTCTTGAGGAAATAGAGAGGTTTGATGGTGTGTTTATCATGACAACCAATTTGGAAAGCCTGCTTGATCCGGCTTTGGAGCGTCGGGTTGCCTTACGCGTTCGGTTGGATGTGCCAGATCATTCTATACGAGCGGAAATTTGGCAGAAACACATACCTGTATCGGTTCGATGTGGAGAGGATATTAATTGGTCACGATTGGCGCTGGAGTATTCATTTTCTGGCGGGTATATCAAGAATGCCGTACTTTCGGCGCTTCGACATATGCTGTCACGTCAGAGTCAAATACTGGATATGGAAGATTTAATTTTTGGTGCGGAGAGTGAATTAAGGGGGCAATTAAGAAGTGGATGCAAAGGGCCTATTGGTTTTGCAATGCGGGGATAAATTTATGACGCTTAAGGAATGGCAGAAGGTATGTGGCAATCAGAAAATTCCAGGCATGAATGGTATTTTTGATACTCGAGATATGACCGGCCGAGTTTTATGTCGGGATGTTTATATCAAGGGGCAAAGAGTTTTAAGAATTGCACCTATATTGCCAGACGAAGAGATCGTTATAGAAGAAAGACTGTTATGATATGGGCTGAGTTTCAAGTAGAAAAGAAAGCATATAAGGCCTTGTGGAAGAGGATCAAGGAGGGTGCCACGGGGCCAATGGCGGCATTTCTTGAAAAGTCGTATATCGTAGTTTCCTGCGGTTGGCAGTTTGACATGGATGATGAGATAATGGCTGTGGCAAAGTCTTGTCCGGGTTTCTTTATTGATCTGGAAGCCATTCAGGAAATGATTGAGATTGATAAAGAGATGCAAAAGTTATCTCCAATATTGCGGCGTGAAACGCGTAATGATCATGAAAGGACAGAACAGCGTAAGGCCGAGGGACAGAGCAGATCGTTGATGAAGGAATGGGATAGTTACAAGCCCCATCAGCTTGAAGTATCAGAGAGTTGGCGCATTGAAATGCGATTTCCTTATATAGATATGGATTTGATACAGGAATTAAAGCATGCACCTTATTGTGATCAGGAAAAGACAATGATGCGACGGGCATCAATTGCGGTCGTATTAAGAAAGGATCCATTGTATGAGAGCAAAAATACTACGGCAGTTTAACTTTCTTTGGGCTTCAGTCGGGATTGTTTTTTCGCTGATGGCTTTCTCGAGTATTTGTGAGGCATACATGGAGGACTACCCGCCGTATTTGTTTAAAGACGGTGCGCCAGCACACCTTAAGGCGGAGATGATTCTAGGGCAAGGCCAGCGTGAGTATAAATCGTCAGATAAGCAATTTACAGGAAAGGTTCAGGAAGAAAGTTTTGAAACGTATGACCTGATTCTGAAAGATGGAAAAGTGACAATTGTTGATATCAAGAAGGGAGATTTGCCTGTCCCGAATGTTGTTTATCGTGGAGATGTAAACGGAGATGGAGAAAACGATGTCATTGTTCTGTCTAGTTACCGAGGGAACGGTTTGGCAGCAAATTTCGATAGAGTCGATATATATTTAAAGGGTAAAAAGGGGAAATATCACAAGGTGTCGTATGACACGATGTCCGCCGGGATTGAGGACTTTGTGGATTTGAATAAGGATGGTAATTGTGAAGTGATTGTGACGGGGTTCTACGGCGGGAAGAAACATAATTATTTCACTTACAGCATTTATGCGATCAAGGGAGATTCCCTTGTGAATGCTGACGCCCGGTTTGCTGGGTACCCGAAGTTTATCCAGTATACAAAAAAGAGCAATGACAAAGACACAATGCATTTGACTGAAAAAGAGCGTAAAGCTTCTGTTGAGAAAAAGAATAGGGATGTAAGGACTCAGAGAGAGAATGCGTTCTATGAGTAGTCTTTCTGATATTAAACGCGAGAGTGTATGAGAAAAAACATTTGTGATATGAATGAAGAGCTCTTTGTTTCGATGATGCTGAAAAAAGAGCTGGTACCGTTAGATGCGGCCAGGGTGGCCGAGGAGCGGCGGTATTATGAAATGACGCCATCCGTTGAGGGGAAGGATGCGGCGATCAGGGATTTGGCTGAGGTGTATGCGGATGCCGGGGCATACGATGACGCAATTGCTGTTTATCAAGAGGCAATACAGAATCCTATATTCAAGGAATATAGGGCGGGGTATTACTTTCGGATTGGCCAGTTGAATGAGCATAAGGAAGATTTTGATAGCGCGCTGGTTGCATATCTTCAAAGTCTAAACGAGGAAGAGTTCGATGCCTATGGAAGATACTGGCAACACAATAATGTAGCGTTTTGTTATTTGATGAAGAAAGATTTTGTATCTGCCGAGAAGCATTGTCTTATTGCGTTTGAAGCGGATGATGAGTTCAGGCGCCGGTGGATACATGTTGAGGAGCGGCTTCGTTGGAATGTCTGGAAGAATATGGGCGTTGCGATGGAGCATACGGGTCGGTATAAGGAAGCGGCGTCATTTTATACAACAGCTATTAAGCTGAGCGATGGATCTGACCGAGCAGTTGTGCATTTAAGGCGCTTACTGAATAGGCATCCTGATCTGGCTGTTTATTGGAAGGAGTCAGTTGAGGATCTTTTGATTTATTATAATGTGATTGTTTGATGTACCCGACTTGATCTGAGAAACGGTGGTCACATAAAAATCTGCGAGATTGAAGAAAGTCTTTATGACATTAGAAGAACTAAAGGAAGGTGTTTCGGTATTGTTAGGGGAGAGAATATATTGCTCCGAGTCCGACTTGCAATTTGCAATTGCATTTCAATTAAGAAGTATTGGGCAGAGAGTAAGACTTGAGGTTCCTTTTCAAGCCGAAGAAAGCAGGGTGATTTCTAATGGAAGAAAGTATTTAGATATCTTGGCGATCGGCAGAGAAAGGATAGGAGTAGAGCTTAAGTACAAGACGGATGAATTGCTTAATTATGTTGATTCTGATGTCGGGCCACTTAGTTTAAAAGCACATGGTGCTCAAGACTTGGGGTTATATGATTTCTGGTGGGATGTTCATCGCTTAGAGAAATTTTGTAATACAAGAAAGATTGATCGTGGATTCGCAATCTTTGTTACTAATGATGATAGTTATGCAAAGAAACACACAGGCAAGTGCAATGCTGATCAATTTCGTTTGCATGAAGGACGTATAATTGATAATGAGTCTTTGGCCTGGGGAAAGTCAGGTTTAAAATCATTGGGCGCCCGTAAGGAGTCGTTTAGGTTGTTTGGGGAGTATGTGATTCATTGGACAGCTGTTAAAAATAATAATGTGCGATTTTCATTTGTTATTCTTGAAGTAAAAATGATCGATGGGGATAAATAACTATAGTCTAAGGGGACAAAGGGGACATGGATGGGGCGTAAAGGGGACAGCAAGGTTTCAAAGGGAAGTCGGATAGAGAATAACTTCAAAAAGCGGTTCGGTGATCCTCCCCGGATTTATGCCGTGTATCCAAAAGAGCCTGTTCCCGCAGCTGAGCGTGAATGGATCAACAAGAACATTGCCAAAGCGGTCTTTGAATTGATGAAGGACATTTTGGGCCGTGACCCTATCCCGGATGAGTTCTCCGGCCGTGTCTCGATTGAAGAGTCTCTTAAGAAAGCAAAAGCTAAGCGGAAGCAAGTGGTGCCGGACTATCAGATTTAAGGGTTCGTTGAGATGCAAGCCGGAGCAGGCGGTTGAACTTCATCCGTTGCAGGGTTTTTGGGTCATTGCAATTCGAAAGTTCTGTGATAAGATTTCCCGGTAAGTTGTTAGCGATCTTGAGAAGTTTGGCAACGCGTTTACGATCAAGGTTGAGTTTAGGGGCTGCGGAGAGGTATGTTTCTTCGGGATGCGCGGCCATGAACGCCTTCACCTGGAGTGCTTCAAGGACGAAGTTTTTATATTGGGCCGGCTTCCTGGGGTGGTAGTTATCCGGGAAAGGTTCGCCTAAAGACAATAATATGCCCCTCTTGCGGCGCTTGTAGAGCTTGACGCGCAGGATAACCTCCTGGCGGTCTGGGGTTCGAAGGGCGTCCAGAATGGGCAGCCATGTTGGACAAGAGGGCCCTTTGGCGAATATGCTGAAGGGCCTTCTGTATGTAGGGCAAGGAGTTGCGTCATTCAGGGTGTAGTTCGAGGCTAACTTTTTGAGGATGACGGCCTTTTCGTGGACGTCTGCCGCAAGGTACTGGGAATAAAGCAGGTTGATGAGTTCGAGGGCTTTGATCCCATTCTCGAGGAAGTTCGGGTTTTGTTTCTTGGCCGCATCGATCCGATATTTCAGGTCATTCATTTCCGCAACATACTCCGCTTCCTTGGCGCGCGATCCGTGACATCAAAAATGATGTGCTTGATCTTAGGATGTGCTTTGGCATATTCGATCATTTCGTTAAACTTTTTCCGCGCTTTCTTTTTATTCCAGGCAGACGCGGTGCCGGACCAGCTTTTGATAATGGTGATATTAAGACGGGCGGTCCCGGCAACGCCGCCGCCGCGGACAGCCACGGCTTTGTTGGCTACGAACCCTTCTGGGTGCTCGACCTTGGTGATCTGGGTGGTTGATGCCTCACCCAGCATGGAGAAGATCAGTTCCAGGTCAGTCATGTGATCGCGCAGGTTCTCGC
>JBAXBM010000074.1:0-9622 GCA_037141995.1 Candidatus Omnitrophota bacterium | reverse complement strand
ATTTTCGGGATATTTTATTTTCTGGTTATCCGTCCGGAGAAGAAGAAGCAGAAAGACCACCTGGAGATGGTCAAGAACCTCCATAAGAACGACGAAGTGGTGACTTCGGGCGGACTGCACGGGGTCGTGGTCAATGTCAAGGATACGACCGTTGTCCTGCGGCTGGACGAAAATGTCCGGGTCGAGTTCGAGAAGGATGCGGTCCTGGTCCTTAAAAAGAAGGCCGAGTGACCTTAAGGCGTGAGTGACGGCGGGCTAATCCCCTGATGGGGGTAACTTTCTAACAAGAGGGAAGTCATGAGCAAGAATCTTCGCACCCGGTTTCTGATCATCCTTGCGGTTATCGCCGCATGTGTGGCATTCGCCTGGCCGATTCAAAAACGCATTAATCTCGGCCTTGACCTTAAAGGCGGGATGCATTTGATCCTTAAGGTTGATACGACGAAATTGGCGGACAAATCCAAGAAAGATGACGCTGTCCTGCGCGCCATGGAAATCCTGCGCAATCGTATTGACAGCATGGGTGTCGGTGAAACAGCGATCCAGCGCCAGGGCGAAGATCAAATTCTTGTTCAGCTTCCCGGGGTTACTGACCGTGACAGGGCTGTTGATATGGTCAAGCGTGTGGCGCATCTGGAATTCAGGCTTGTTGAAAGTGATGCGGTCAAGTTAAAAGATGCGCTTGCCGGTAAAATTCCTGACGGGTTTGAGCTTAAATATGCCAAGGGTGATAACCGGGAGGCTATCCTTGTTCAAGCCCAGGCCATCTTGCAGGGTGATGCTATTTCTGATGCCAAGGTCGATTTTGATTCCCAATCCATGATGCCTAAGATATCGTTGGCATTTAATGGGAAAGGAACAAAAGATTTTGCTGACCTTACCAGCAGGCATGTGGGAGAACGGCTGGCTATTGTGATGGATGGCGAAGTGCTGTCAGCCCCTAATATCCGTGAAGCCATTATGACGGGGACGGCGGAAATTTCAGGGCAGTTTACCTATGATGAATCTTCGGTTCTTGCGCTGGCGTTGCGTTCCGGGTCGCTCCCGGTTCCCATGTATATTGAGGAGGAGCGCACGATCGGTCCTTTACTCGGGAAAGATTCCATTGATGCCGGTATCCATGCGACAGTTTTCGGATCCCTCTTTGTCCTGGCGTTCATGATGATTTATTATTGGATTGGCGGCATGATCGCTTCGGCAGCGCTCCTGTTGAACCTGGTGATGATCATCGGCGCGATGGGTTTTATCAATGTGATGATGCCGGGGTCACAGGTGACATTGACCCTTCCGGGTATCGCGGGTATTGTTTTGACGCTGGGGATGGCCGTTGACGCGAATGTCCTTATTAATGAACGCATCCGTGAAGAACTTGAGAACGGGCGCACCCTCGCGGCCGCTATTGCGAGCGGTTATGACAGGGCTTTGAGCGCGATCATTGATTCGCATGTTACGTCCCTGATTGCGTCATTTTTACTTTTTCAATTTGGTTCAGGCCCGATCAAGGGGTTTGCGATAACATTGAGCATCGGGTTGGCGGCCAGTCTTTTCACGGCTGTTTATATCACACGCGCCATGTTTGACTACCTTGTTGAAAAACGGCATCTCACGACGCTTAAAATGATGCGTTTGTTCAAGCAAACGAATTTTGACTTTGTGAAGCCCATGTATTTCTTCCTGATCATTTCGGCAGTTATAACGGCTGCGGGTCTTTTTGCGATTATTTCTAAAAAAGGTGCGGCTTACGGGGTTGATTTTGCCGGAGGGCAGGTTCAGGAGTATCGTTTTAAGAAAGTTGTTTCTGCTGATAATTTGCGGCAGGCATTGAAGGCTGCGGATATCAAGGATGCGGTCATCCAGCAGTTTGACAAGAATCCTGAGGATGTGATCGTCCGCTCGAGTGACGATACTTACGAAAAAGTCGTGGCGACCTTCAAGAATGAATTCAAGGATAACAGTTTTGAAACCTTGCGCATTGAAAAGGTCGGGCCAGTGGTTGGTAAAGCCTTGCGTGAACGCGCGCTGTGGGCTATCCTGCTGGCGCTGGCAGCTATTCTTATTTACGTCGGGATTCGATTCAAGAATCTTGGTTTTGCGGCAGCGGGAGTGGTCGCGCTCGTGCATGATATCCTTGTGGCGCTGGGGCTTTCTGTCATGATGGGGCGTCAGATTGACTTGCTGGTCGTGACAGCGTTATTAACGATTGCGGGTTATTCGGTGAATGACACGATCGTTGTTTTTGACCGTGTTCGTGAAAATTGGGCCAAAAACCGCAAGATGTCCTTGCCGGAGATCATTAACCTTAGTATTAACCAGACACTGGGGCGCACGGTATTGAGCACATTTGTCACATTGCTTGTTGTTATTGCTTTGTTCTTTTTCGGTGGTGAAGTGCTTAATACGTTTTCGCTGGTCTTGATCATCGGGTTCATATGCGGGGTGTATTCCACGATGTTCATTGTTACGCCGCTTGTTCTTTTGTCGCAAAAGAAGTGGCAGTAACGGTATAGATTTTATCCCCCCGGTTTCGGCTGATTTATCCCTGCCGGAGCCGGGGGTTCTTATTGGTCCCTCACATGTTTAAATCCATCCAGTATTTTGTTTCTCAGACCGTCTCCTTTGAAGCCGTTGTTTCGGATTTGTCGCGGTTTGGTTATACGCGCATCAAAAGTGTGGCTGAAGCGGGGCAGTTTGCGGTGCGCGGCAGTATCATTGATATTTTCCCGGTGAATTTTGATGCTCCGGTGCGCATGGATATGGACGATGACCGTATCCGCTGTATTTACACGTATCATCTTGTTACGGGAAAGAATATTTGGGAACATAAAGCCCTTATTATCCTCCCGGCACGGCAGCCCAGAGGGCCAGTCAGCGAGAGGAAGACGCCTTTCACAGCGGATATGCCGCTGAATCATTTTGTGGATATTGAGCGCGGAGATTATGTTGTCCACAATGTGCACGGGATCGGGCGGTTCCTGGGTGTCAAGGATATTGAGTCTGATGCCGGCAGGCTTGCGCATTTTGTCATTGAGTATGAGGGCGGGGATAAACTTTATGTGCCCCGCCGTGATTTGCACCTTGTGCAGAAATATATCAGTTTTACGAAAAAGCCGCCGCGCCTGTTTTCGCTCGGCAGCCGGGCCTGGGAAAAGGTAAAACGGCAGATTGAAAAAAGGCTTCAGCATCTGGCGGCCGGGCTTTTGCATGTCCAGGCAGTCCGGGGGAGTTTGCAGGGGTTTCCGTTTCCTGCCGATACGTCATGGCAGGAGGAATTTGAGAAGAAATTTCCTTTTACGGAAACGCCGGATCAGGCCAGGGCGGTTGCCGAGGTTAAGTCGGACATGCAAGGTGTCCAGCCGATGGACCGCCTTTTGTGCGGTGATGTCGGTTATGGGAAGACCGAAGTGGCGATGCGGGCGGCGTTCAAGGCGGTTATGGCCGGGAAGCAGGTTGCCGTCCTTGTCCCGACCACCGTATTGGCGGAACAGCATTATTATAATTTTTCCGGGAGGATGAAGGATTTTCCGGTGCGTGTCGGGATGCTGTCGCGGTTCCGGACTAAAACGGAGCAGGCTGGGGTTGTTGCTGAAGCGCGCGAAGGGAAAGTGGATATCCTGATCGGGACGCACCGGTTGCTGTCAGGGGATGTTGGGTTTAAAGATCTCGGGCTGATTATCATCGATGAGGAACAGCGATTCGGGGTTACGGCCAAGGAACGCCTGAAGCACATGAAATTGCTGGCGGATGTATTGACATTGACAGCAACCCCTATCCCGCGTACGTTATATATGGCCATGGCCGGGGCGCGGGATATGTCGCTGATTTCAACAGCGCCACAAAATCGTGTCCCGGTATCAACGCATATGATTCATTTTGACGAGGATATTATCGGCGCGGCGATCAGGCAGGAACTGCGGCGCGGGGGGCAGGTATTTTTCCTGCATAATCATGTGGAGGATATTGACGCGGTTGCCGGGATGATCGGCCGCCTGGCGCCGGGGGCGCGTTTGGCGGTGGGGCACGGGCAAATGCCGGGACGCGCGCTTGAGCAGATCATGCTTAAATTTCTCAAGGGTGAGATTGATTGTTTGGTTTGCACCACTATAATAGAATCAGGTATTGATATCCCCAATGCCAATACGCTTATTGTTAACCGTGCCGATCGTTTCGGGCTGGCGGATTTGCATCAGCTGCGGGGGCGGGTCGGGCGTATGGATGTCAAGGCGTACGCATATTTTATTGTTCCTGAGAAAGGCCTTCTGTCCGGTGTGGCGCGTCAGCGGCTGGAAGCGCTGGAAAAATTCAGTGATCTCGGGGCGGGGTTTAATATCGCGTTTGAAGACCTTCAGATTCGCGGCGCCGGCAATCTTCTGGGGGAACAGCAGCACGGATATATTTCATCGATTGGGTTTGATCTTTACTGCCGCCTTCTTCGTGAGTCAGTTGAAAATTTACGGCGGGAATTAAAAGAAAAAGGAGAGTGAGCATGCGGAAGGTATTTTTAACGGGATGTTTGCTGGCATTATGTGTTGGTATGCCGGTGCGTTCCGCCATGGCGGTTGAAGATGCGATCATCGCGATTGTGGATGATGATGTGATCACGGTCAAAGACATGCACGATTATTTGCGCGGCATTTATTCCCAGCTCCGTATTGAAGGCCGGTCTGACGCTGAAATACAGACCATCATGACGCAATATGAGGCCAAGGGGGTGAGTCAGCTGGTGGAGGATCGATTGATCCTGGCTGAAGCCAACCGGCAGGGGATGCAGATACGGCCGCAGGCGATCGAAGGCCGTATGGCGGAGATCAAGAAAAAGTATGCCTCTTCACAGGAATTCCTTGACGCGATCAATAAGGAAGGCGTGACCATTTCTGATATCCGCAAGAAGGTTGAGGATCAGTTCAAGGCGCGGTATATCGTGACGCGTGACGTGCGGGATAAGATTTCTGTTAATCCGAAAGAAGTGACTGATTTTTATAATGATAATCCGGCGCGGTTCACCAGGCCGGACCGGGTTGTTCTCAAGTCGATCACCATCAAGATCGGGGCCAGCGAGGAAAAGGCGCATGCCATGATTGCGGCGGCTTTGAAGCGTCTTGATGCCGGTGAGGATTTTCAGGTTGTTGCCAAGGCGTATTCCGAATTTCCTGATATCGGTGAGGTTGACCTTGAAAGTTTGAGCGCGCCGTTAAAGCTTGTCATTGACGGGATGAAACCCGGTGGTGTTTCTGATATTGTGGCAACGGGAGAAGCTTTGTATATTTTGAAGCTCGAAAGCCGGACCAGCAAATTCCTGCCGCCCCTGGAAGATGTGAAAGAAGAGATTTATCAATATTTATTTGAAGAAAAATTCAAGCAGAAATTCCCTGTATGGCTGGACGGGTTGAGGAAAAAATCTTATGTCGAAATTAAGAAATAAAGTCATCGCGGTCACAATGGGTGATCCCTGCGGTGTCGGGCCGGAAGTGACGGCCGCGGCGCTTTCAAGCCTGTGTGCGGATGCAAACGCCCGGCGGGTGCAATTCATTGTTATCGGGAATGAAAGGGTCCTGGCGCGGTACTGGCCGAAAAATATTCATTTTCCGACGGTTGTTCATCTTTCAGAAAACCATTGCCTGCCGCACAACCCTGGCCGTCCGACACCGGAGTCCGGGCTGGATTCTCTTTTGTACCTTGAGTACGCGGTTAAACTTCTTCAGGCCGGTACGGTTGACGGCCTTGTAACGGGGCCTTTGTCAAAGGAGGCGGTTATCCCGTTTTATCCCGGATTCAAGGGGCATACCACATTCCTTGCCGACGCGTTTTCGGCACGGAATGTTGAAATGATGTTTGTGGCAGAGGCGTTGCGCGTTGTACTGGTCACGCGCCATGTCCCCTTAAAAGACGTGCCTGCGATGATTACATCGGCCAAAGTTTTTTCTGTGATTGCTTCGGCGGCCGCGTTTGTGCGTGATCATATGGGGGTGAAAAAACCAAAGGTAGCGGTGTGCGGCCTTAATCCGCATGCCGGAGAAGGCGGGCATATGGGGCGTGAGGAGATAATGCGCATTCTTCCTGCGGTCAGGAAAGCATGTCTGGCTGGCTGGGATGTGACCGGGCCTTTGCCCGCGGATACATTATTTGAGCCGGGCATCAATGCGCGGTATGATCTGATCGCGGCGATGTACCATGATCAGGCCTTGACGGCATTGAAAGCGCAGTATTTTAACAAGCTTGTTAATGTCACTGTCGGCCTGCCCTTTATCCGCACATCTCCGGCACACGGCACGGCGTTTGGTATTGCGGGCAAGGGGTTGGCTGATCCGGGGTCGATGGGCGCGGCGATCAAGCTTGCCGCAGGTTTGATGTGAGGCCTGCTGACCGCTTGCCACCGGCCTTCGTCCCCAAGAAACGGCTGGGCCAGAATTTTTTGGTTGACCGCCATGTGATTGCACGGGTTGTTGATGCCTGTTCATTTTCTTTGGAAGAGACGGTCCTTGAGATCGGCCCCGGCCAGGGGGCGTTGACCCGTGAAATTTTACCGCGTGTTAAAGCCGTTATCGCGGTTGAAGCTGACAGGGCGCTGGCAGACAGCCTGGCCATAGAAGTGCCGGGGCCTCATTTGCAGGTGCATCAGGCGGATATCCTCAAGTTTGACCTTTCGCTCCTGCCGCGGCCCATCAAGGTCGTGGGTAATATCCCGTATAATATTTCGACGCCGATCATTGTGCGCGTCATGGAGAACCGCCGGATGTTCACAACCCTCTTTATCACGGTTCAGCATGAATTCGGGATGCGCCTTGTGGCTGTGCCGGGGACAAAAGATTATTCATCCCTGTCGTGTTTTGTGCAGATGTTCGGTGTTCCGCGTATCCTTTTCAAGATCAGCCCCGCGGCGTTTCGTCCAGCCCCCAAGGTGGTGTCGTGTTTTATGCGCATTGACCTGCGCCATGATAAACCTGCCGAGGATGTCTGGAATGAAGCATGTTTTATCCGTGTGGTGCGGACGGCATTCCAGCAGCGCCGCAAGAATCTTCTCAATTCGCTGGCGGCATTTGCCCCCAAGGACAGGCTGGCCTTATTATTTAAGGCCGCGGGCATTGATCCCCAGGCCAGGGCCGAGAATCTGACGATCGCGCAATATGCCAGGATCGCCAATGGATTGCACGGTTCTTTGCCGGTGGATGAACCGGCAGCAGGAGGTATTATCTTATGAAAATATCCGCCAAGATCATTCTTCTTATTTCGATCCTCCTGCTGGTATTCGCCATTAATGGGGCTATCAGTTTTCGCCTTCTTAAAGGTGTCAGCCGGGAACTGCAGGCGATTGTTAACCAGGACCTTGTCCTTCTGCAAACATCAACCTCCATTACCAAGCGTCAGCTCCAGAAAGCTGTTATCCTCGAGCGGTTACGCCGTATCGCGGAAGAACTCGCGTATCAGCAGGTCACGCCGGCCCGCAAGGAGCATCTCCTTTTTCATATTAAACTTGCCAGGAATGATTTTGACAATCTGGCTAAAGAAGGTGCGATTGATATCATCAATGCCAAAAGGATGATCGAGGATGATTTGCGTCAGGTGAAAGACGCGCAGGTGCGCAAGGACCTTGAGCAGGTGAGTGTTATTTTTAAGGAAATTGAAAAGGCGCATATTCATTACGATGCGGTATCTGCTGATATTTTCCGCAGTATTGACGGGGGTAACTTTGAGATATCAACCGAGGCGGTTGACCAGATTCATACCGATGAGGGCAAGTTAACGCGGGAGTTAAAAAAACTGCTGGATGATGTCCAGACGTTCGCGCAGGTATCTGTTGCCAACGCCAGGAATTATGAAAAGACCACCGAGCGCGTGCTTTGGCTGATGTTCAGTTTGAGCCTGCTGGCCGGTTTTTTGCTCAGCCTGTCTATCATCCGGGGTATTAACAGGCCTCTGCGTCATTTGCTCAAAGCCACGCATGAGGTCGGCGGCGGGAATCTTTCTATCAAACTTGATGATTCTTCGCGTGACGAGCTCGGCGAGTTGAGCCATGAGTTCAACCGTATGTCCACCCAATTGGCAGACGCCAGGGCGAGCCTTGAGGAACAGCGGAAGGCGCTGCAGGACAACCTTGATTTAACGGCCCGTCAGAAAAAGGACCTTGAAAAAGTCAATCAGGAATTGGACCGGTTTGTCCATACGGTGAGCCATGATATCCGTTCGCCGCTGATGGGGATCGCCTGGTATGTTGATTTCCTCAAGTCTCATCATTATGACAAAATTGACAAAAAAGGCCAGGATAGTATTGACGGTGTTTGCCGGGGGGTTGAGCGGGCTAACGCGCTTATCAGCGACCTGCTGGCGCTGACGCGTATTTCACGCATCCACAATCCGTATCAGGAAATACCGGTGAGGCCATTGGTGGAGGAAGTTGTATCGACGCTGGATTACAAGATCAGCCAGAACAATGTGGCGGTATTTATGCCGGATGCCATGCCGCTTATTGTGTGCGACCCGATTAAGATCAAGGAAGTGTTTCTTAATTTAATGACCAATGCGATTAAATTTTCTTCGGGGCGTCCTGATATCCGTCCGGAAGTGCGTATTGAGTGCCGAAAAGCTGAAACGGCAGTTGAGTTTATTGTCAGGGATAACGGGATCGGGATTCCCGCGGCTTCGCATGCCGAGGTTTTTGAAATTTTCAGGAGGCTGGACACTTCGGAGAAATATGAAGGGACCGGAGCCGGTTTGAGTATTGTTAAAAGTGTTGTGGAAGATCATGGCGGCAAGGTTTGGGTTGTATCCGAAGAAGGCCGCGGGTCGGCATTTCATTTTACGATTCCTGTAAATTTGAAGGTTGCCGCCGCGTGAATGGACAGCGTATTTTTATGATTTATTTTGTGTAAATATCTCTGAGTTTCTATATAATGCCCTCATTATTAATTCGATAAATCCTTTGGATTTCAGCAGGCAGCAGGTATTATGGATCTTAAACAGATTTATCGTCCGATTGAAAAAGATTTCAAAAAACTGGAGATGATGCTGAAGGCTACTTTGCGGGGCCGCAACAGCCGTGTTATTTTTGAAATCAACAAATTCCTTTTGGGTTCCGGGGGGAAAAAGCTGAGGCCGGCCATGGTTTTTTTGGCTGCCGGGGCCGTTGCCCGGACAGCGGCTGCCCGGGATCCCGATCAGAAGCTTGTTGATCTGGCAGCGGCCGTGGAGTTGGTTCACAGGGCTTCTCTTATTCATGATGATGTGATTGACCGTGCGCAATTGAGGCATTCTCAACCTACCCTGAATCACCGGTGGGGGCAGGATGTTGCTATCGCGGCCGGTGATTATTTTTACGCGGAGGCATTCCGCCTGATCGCGGCCTGCGGCAATTTCAAGGTGATCGACTGCATGGGGGCGGCTACAAAATTGATGTGTGAAGGGGAATTAAACCAGATTTGTGAGAGAGGCAATGTCGGTTTGCGCAAGCGCCAGTACCTTGGGATGGTGCAGAAAAAGACCGCGGCATTGTTTTCAGCTTCGTGTGAGGCGGGGGCCGTGCTCGCGGGCGCTGATGTCAGGCATCAGAAAGCGCTGAAGGATTACGGATTTAATTTCGGCATTGCTTTTCAGGTCAGGGATGATTATCTTGACCTTGTCGGCGAGGAAG
>JBAXBM010000073.1:0-9759 GCA_037141995.1 Candidatus Omnitrophota bacterium | reverse complement strand
CCGGCGGCGGTGATGTGGACCACGTATTGCGTGTATTTGAGAAAGCCCGGGAGCGCGGGCTGTCAACGGTGGTTGGCATCACGGTTACAAAAAAGAATCTTTTTGAATTATACGAAACGATTTCAGCGGCATTTCTTGCGGGGGCGACACAACTTTTATTAAATCGATTCCTCGAAGGCGGCCGCGGTCGGCGTCATGCCCAGGCGCTTTCTTTAAGCCGGGAAGAGTTGATTGAAATGCTTGACGTTGCGGAACAGGCGCTTGATGATGCCGGCCGGTATGGTTCCGTAGGGACAGAGTTGCCGCTGTGCATATTTGATTCAAAGAAATATAAAAGGTTGGAAGTTTCTACCGGGTGTTCGGCGGCAAAAGGATTCTTTGTCATCGGCCCATCGGGAAAGGCGCGGGTTTGTAATCATTCGCCGGTTGAACTGGCGCATTATTCAGAAATCGAGACGCTCAAGATGGATCCGTACTGGATGAAATTCGCCCAGAGCGATTATTTACCGGCCATGTGTACCGGATGTGAGGATATCGGCCGTTGTGCCGGCGGATGCCGGGAAGCTGCGCACATTGTGGGGGGTGCGGTTGATGCGCCTGATGCCCTGCTTATTTAACGAAGGAGGATGGGATGGTTCTTATTCATATTTTATGTGTTGTGATTGTTATTTTAGGATTGATGATGGTGTCCGTCAGGGCACAGGATAAAAAGGCAGAAAAAAAGCCCGCGGTCTCTTCTGAAACAATGAAATCCATGTCGCGCGCGGATATCCAAAGGGCTTTGAAAAAGATTGAATCAAACTTTCCGCCGCCGCAGAAGATGGGTGCGATGTGTTATTCAATGCTTCCATCACCCGATAGTTTCGAATATGTTTGTCCTGTTGACGGCGAGAAAGTTTTTTATTCTCAAAAGTCTCAGGCATTTGAGCAAATGTCGGAACTGCAGAGCCTTAGAGGGATGATAGAGTCGCTGCGGGCATCGGCAGGGGAGATTGTCGTGGCACTTGATGAACATAAACTTTGCACCAAATGCAGTCCTGGCCTGATGGATGCCGAAAGATATGTGACGTTAGTTCTGCAATATCCTGATGGAAGAATGGTTCGGACAGACCGGGTGACTTCTGAAGATCTCCGTTATTTGATCGGATTCTTTGCTGATGGTTTAAGTTATAAGACTTTTACCGATGGCCGGGCACCATTGAAGCCGGTCGAAGGGCGATTGAAGCAATTATTGGGTGAAAAATAATGGATATAGCGAAGATCCTGATGCCGACATTCACCGGCCTCATGGCCGCGACGGTTGGTCTGTTCAATGATATGTCGCCATACCTTGTTTTCGGGTTCCTGGCGGCGGGGCTTCTCAAGGTTTTTTTACGGGAAGACCTTGTGGCGCGGCATTTGGGAACACATGATTTCAAGTCGATCATCAAAGCGTCTTTATTCGGGATACCATTGCCTGTTTGTTCGTGCGGCGTTATCCCGATGATGCTGGGCTTGAGGAAGCAGGGGGCTTCGAAGGCGGCATTGTGTTCTTTTATGATTTCCACACCGACCACGGGGGTTGATTCGATCCTGGCGACATTTGCCTTGCTCGGCGTATTTTTCGCGGTGTTTCGTGTGCTGGCGACATTCCTGGTGGCTATGATTGTGGGGATGGCATCACTCCTGGTGCCGGATATCCGCCGTCATGATGAAAAAGAAGGATCGGGGGCTGAGCCCGGTGCCTGTTGCTGTGAGGGGAAGCCTTCTGCGGGAAAAGCTTGTGGCTCTACGCATGCGGCGGGGATGGGGGAAAAATTGCGCCAGGCCCTGCAGTATGGTTTTTATGATCTCCTGAAAGATTCCGGCCGCTCGATCGTGCTGGGGGTCTTCATCGGCGGGGCGATCACGTATTTTGTGCCCGCGTCACTGGTTGAAAACTATCTTGGTAATCCCTGGTTGTCCATGTTGATCATGCTAATTATCGGCATCCCGATGTATGTGTGCTCTACCGGTTCTATTCCTGTTGTTGCCGCGTTGATGATGAAGGGCCTTAACCCCGGGGCCGCTTTTGTATTTCTGATCACAGGTCCGGCGACGAATGCGGTTTCCTTTGCGGTCATGGCACGGGAATTTGGTATCAAGTCCATGCTCATTTTTATGGTCTCTTTAGCGTTGTCGGCATTGGCTATGGGCGCTCTTTTTAATACAGCGTGGGGTCTTTGGGGGGTTCCGGGCGCGGTGTTCATGCCCCCGCACCACATGACCGGCTTCCCGGTATGGATAAATTATATTTCGAGCGTGGTGATGGCGGGGTGTATTTTTCTGAGTTGGAATAGATTGCGCACATAGATTTTATCAGCATATTTCCTCATCGGTTTAGCTTGTCTGTCCCCCTATTGGTATGTTAATATACCCCCCATGCCTGAGATCATTTGCCCGCATTGCAAGAATCCGGTTTATGACGAAGACGCGCTGTTGTGCCATTTTTGCGGTAACAGCTTGAACCGTCATTCATCGGGAGGGGTGTTGGGATTCATGCGCAGTGCGGGGATGAAATGGGTATGGGTGACGGCGGGGATCATTATCCTGGCGGCATTTGTGCTGTCGAGTTTTTAACAATTCCAAAAGGGTGTGTATGCAATTAAAACTTGTTCCTGTCAATGCTAAGAAAGATATTCCGGCGGCGATGCGTCGGACGCCGTTTGCGGATCTTCTGGAATATCATAATCTTGACCGGAAGTTTGAGACGTATGCCGAGGCAAAGCTGTTGATCGGCATGTGCATGGATAACCGCAAGCACCTGCATATGCCGGATAATTTCGCCTTTATCATCCGCTCCGGCGGCGCGAACCTGCGTTACAGTGAATTCAAGGTTTCGTATGCCATCGCAGTCGGCAAGGTCGGGCATATTGCGCTCATCGCGCATACCAATTGCGGTATGGTCAATATTGTGGCGCGGAAACAGGAATTTATCGACGGCCTTATCGAGAGGGCGGGATGGACGCGTGAACGGGCGCAGGAGCATTTCATGAACCTCGCGCTGATGCATGAGATCGAGAACGGGATCGAGTTTGTTTACAGTGAGGCCCAGCGCCTGCGCAAGCGTTACCCGAAGGTAAAGGTCGCGCCGTTTTATTACAAATTAGAAGATAATCGGCTTTATTGTATTAATCCAACATAAGGATCGTATGCCGTACACCACCAATGATATCAGGCGTGTTGAGGAAAAATGGCAGGCTTACTGGGCTGTTAACAAGACGTTCCGGGCGGTGCCGGATCCGGCCAAAAAGAAATATTATGTGCTTGAGATGTTCCCGTATCCGTCGGGAAAAATTCACATGGGGCATGTGCGCAATTATACGATCACGGATGTCATTGCGCGTTACAAAATGATGCGCGGGCATAATGTCCTGCATCCGATGGGGTATGACGCTTTCGGCCAGCCGGCGGAAAACGCGGCGATCAAACGCAACACGTCGCCGTCAGAATGGACGTACAAGTGTATCGACGACATGCGTGCCGGTTTGAGGAAAATGGGGTTTTCTTACGATTGGGATCGTGAGTTTGCCACCTGCGATGATACATATTACAAATGGAATCAGTGGATATTTTTGAAGATGGTCGAGAAGGGGCTGGCGTACAAGAAAAGTTCGCCGGTCAATTGGTGCCCGTCGTGTGCGACAACGCTGGCCAATGAAGAAGTCATTGACGGCGCCTGCTGGCGCTGCAAAGAAGCCGTGGTTCAAAAGGACCTTAATCAGTGGTATTTGAAGATCACGCATTACGCCGATGAACTTTTAGAAGATTTAAAGACATTGAAAAACTGGCCTGCCCGGGTTGTCGCGATGCAGGAGAACTGGATCGGCAAGAGTTACGGCTGTGAGATATTCTTCAAGGTGAAAGGCGGGGATGATGTGATCACGGTGTTCACAACGCGCCCGGATACCATTTTCGGGGCAACGTATGTGACGCTGGCGCCCGAGCATCCTTTGGCGCGCCCATTATCACGCGGCACAGCCCAGGAAGCGGCTGTGACGGCGTTCATTGATAAATCTATTCAGGTTTCAAAATCTCCGCGCATGTCGGGTGAGGAACGCAAGGAGGGTGTTTTTACGGGGGCTTACGCGGTAAATCCTGTTAATGGCGAAGAGATCCCGGTGTGGATCGGGGATTATGTGCTGATGGCCTATGGTACGGGCGCGATCATGGCTGTCCCGACGCATGATCAGCGTGATTTTGAATTTGCGCGGGCGCATGGCCTGGCGATGCGCGTGGTGATCGGGGACGCGGCGCATCCGGGCATCACGCCGGAACAGATGGCCGCGGCCTATGAGGGGGAAGGGAAACTGACAGGCTCGGGTGATTTTAACGGCATGCCCAATGAAACGGCGAAAAGTAAAATCGCGGCCTGGATGAGTGACAAGGGCATGGGTCGGGTGAGTGTTCACTGGCGCCTGCGCGATTGGCTTATTTCCCGCCAGCGTTATTGGGGGACGCCGATTCCTATGATCTATTGCCCGGCGTGCGGTGTGGTGCCGGTGTCCGTGGATCAATTGCCGGTCAAATTGCCGGCGGATGCGCCAATCACGGGGGAGGGCGGCAGTCCGCTCGCCAAGGTTAAGGATTTCGTTGAGGTGACATGCCCAGCCTGCGGTAAGCCGGCGCGCCGTGAAACAGATACCATGGCCACATTTTTTGATTCGTCATGGTATTTCCTGCGCTATTGCTCGGCGCATCATGATCAAGAAATATTCGATGTAAAGGAAGCGGCGTATTGGATGCCGGTTGATCAGTATGTCGGCGGGATTGAGCACGCGATCCTGCATTTGCTCTATTCCAGGTTTTTCACGAAATTTCTTCGGGATATCGGCCTGGTTTCCGTGAATGAGCCGTTTGACCGCTTACTGACCCAGGGGATGGTGTTAAAAGACGGCGAGGTCATGTCAAAATCGCGCGGCAATATTGTTGATCCTGATGAGGTTATTGCCCGTTTTGGCGCCGACACCTTGCGCCTTTTTATCCTTTTTGCCGCGCCGCCGGAGGATCAGCTGGAATGGAATCCGTCGGGGCTTGAGGGAAGCTGGAAGTTTATCAATCGGGTTTGGGGTTCGGTGGAGACGCGCTACAAGGCGGCAGCTGTTCCTGCCGGTGCGGTCATGGACGCTGATGACAAGGCCTTGCAGTTTGAACGCCATACGGCCGTCAAGAAAGTAACGGAAAGCATGGAGGGCGGATTCAAATTCAACACCGCGATCTCGGCCGTGATGGTCTTGATGAATGCGGTGGATAGGTATAAATTTTCTGGCGATATTCAGTATAAGCAGGCGCTCCTCAATGAAGCCATTGAAACAGCTGTTCTTCTTTTAGCCCCCTTTATCCCGCATGCCGCGGAAGAGCTCTGGCAAATGATGGGCAAGACGGCGGCATCCATTGCTTTTATCCTGTGGCCGGGTTATTCTGAAGATGCGCTTAAGACCGATACGGTCAGGATTGCCGCTCAGGTCAATGGCAAGGTGCGCGCTGAATTCGTGATCCCGCGTGATGCCGACGAAGCTTTCCTCCGCCCGCTCGTCCTCGCCGACGAAGCGGTGCAGCGCCATATTGCCGGTAAAGAAGTCAGGAAATTCATCGTGATCCCTAATAAGCTGGTGAGTATTGTGGTGTGACGGTGTATTTTTGATTTTTTGACAAATCATATTTTTATTGTTATTATTCATTTACCTTTGAAGCTTTCCCTGCTCCGTCTGTAAAAGCGCGATCCTTGCAACAGGATCGGTGCGATGTTATTGTTCACACCTCATGAACGCCGAGCCATTGTGTTTGTTGGTGCGGCGTTTTTTAGTGGGATTTGCCTGGATATTATCAGCAAGCTGCATCCCCCGGCGTACGCGACGTTAAAAGTACTCGATACGCCAGCGTCTCGTCTTAAAATTGATATTAATAAAGCATCATACGAACAGCTGGTGTCTGTTTCCGGTATCGGCCCGTCGATAGCGGCGCGGATCATTTATGCGCGTGAAGCCAAAGGGCATTTTAAGTCGCTGGAAGAACTGCGCAAGATCAAGGGATTGTCCGGCAAGAGTTTTGAACGCGCTTTGTCAGGCTTGACGCTGGGGGCGCCGTGAGGCATCGGCCTGGTGTTTATTTGGCCGGGGCGTTTACGGCGGGCATTGTTCTGGAGGCTGCGGCGGGGGCATTCCCTCTTGTTTGGTATCTGCTGGCAGGGCTGGGGGCCGTCCTTGTTTTGGGTATGATCCGCCGGGTATTTTTTAAATGGGCAGTGCTTGTCTTGCTGGTGATGAGCGGGGCATTTGCGGCATGGTCAAAGGCTGTGGTTCCGCTCGATCATGTGAGCCGGGTGCTGGAGGACGCGCGCGGACGCAAGGTTGAAGTGGTATGCCGGGTGGCATCGCCGCCGGAAACAAAAGGCAGGGGATTTATCCCGAGGATGATTTTTTTATGCACCCTTGATCCGCAAGAGGGGATAGGCCGCTCCGGAACGATAACGGTTCACCTTTACGGGGCTGCAGGATTTGTTCAGGGCGACCGCATCCGGTTGATCGGAAAATTGTCCCGGCCTTTTCAGGGGGCATCGGGTATCAAGAAAATTCTGCCGGTATCTCCGGGAGAGGTGGATACCCGGGTTGTCCTGCATGTGTCCGAGGCGGCGCGGCGTGAATTGTTAAGCTTTCATCCGGCATGGTCGTTTGACGGCATGCTCATGATGCTGCGGCACTCCCTGGAGGATGTGTTCCGGCGCTTTTTATCGCCGGGCGAGGCGGGCCTCATGAATGCGATGCTCCTGGGGCCGCGTGAAGGGATTCCGGCGTATGTGTATGACGTATTCCGCAAGACAGGGACCGCGCATATCATTGCCATCAGCGGCATGAATATGACGTTGACAGCGGCCGGGATTATGTTGCTGCTGGGGGTGCTGCGTATCCCGCGCGGGCCGCGGGCTATTTTAGCGGCAGGGATCCTTGCCGCTTATTCCTTGATGGCGGGTAACAGCGCCCCGGTGTTGCGGGCCGCCTTGATGTCTGGTGCGGTTATCCTTAGTTTTGTGGCGGAGCGTGAGTCTGACATGGTCAACAGCCTGTCCCTGGCGGCCCTTGTTATTCTGGCAGTTGATCCCGGGCAATTGCAGGATATAGGGTTTCAACTTTCCTTTGTATGTGTGGCTTCGCTCATCAGTATGGCACCGTTATTCCTTGCCCCGTTTGAAGCCTTGGGATGGAAAGAACGTCCGGTGTTGTGGTTTTTTGTCGAGAGTGCGGCTGTGACGCTGGCGGCGTTTATTGGTTCTGCCGGAATCCTTGCCTGCGATTTTGGATATTTAGCACCCATCGGTCTTCTGGTTAATCTTCCGGTTATCCCGTTGATGGCGCTTGTAACAGGCCTCGGCGCCGCGCTATTGGCTGCCGGCTTGATTTGTCCTGTGCTGGCGACTCCGTTTGCCCTGGCCCTCAAAGTTGTACTCAATGTTTCCGTAGCGATCCTTGTCGCCGCCAGTCATGTGCCCGTGATACCTTGCCCTGCGATGTCGGCTGGTGTTTTAGCGGCTTATTATGGTGTGCTGGGATGTTTATTATGGTATTTATATACGGTTGATCCTGCAGCTTCGAATTAAGAATTTAACCTCTATTATAGAGTTGCAATCCGGAGCAACACAATATTTTGCAATTAATAAATAGGTGATAAAGTTAATAAAAAGGACTTTTTATAAAATATTTAATCGGAAGAAATAGGTGTCAATTTTTTGGGATGAATTATTAATGGTTAATTCCAAATTGGAAAAATAAAAAAGGGCGTCAATATGCCGGATCAAAGAGAGACAATAGAAATCCCTTGGGAGCGAAAAGAGCAAATAGGATTATTGAAAGCATGGGGCAGACATTCTCGATGGTGATGGTTCATCCTGGTGATTTCTTTGATAATCTTGTTGGAAGAGATAATCTGAACGGATTGAGTTATTATTTTAAAATAGTAACGGCATTTTCCATTATAGGGACCCTTGTTTTATTTCCTTTATGGGCAGGAGTTCAAGCTTTATTGACGCAAAGCCTTAGCGGGGCAAGAGGGTTTGATCATTACTTAAATCTTCACTCAACGTCGATATTGTCATTAATTACCCCAACATCACACCAGGCCGGCAGGCGTGATGAATAAATGAGTTAAGTATGAATCCTCTGTCGATATGGTGTGGGTGGGGGAGATGTGGAAGGATTGTGGCGGTCAGCCGGAAGTTCATGAGAAAAGAGCGTGTTTTTTATGTCTGCCCCTGATTGACAAAGCCCCCCCCCTATGATAAAGTGAAAAAATAATTTACATATGATAAAAATTAAACACTTCATTATATTTCCTCTGATTGCCGCGGTGTTTCTTACAGCACCTGCGCCGGCTTCCGCATTCTGGATTTGGACGCCGGAATCAGGCCGTTGGATCAATCCCAAATATGCTGTTAAGCCTTCCCCGGCAGAGCAATTGGTGTATGCGGATGAATTTTTTCAGATCAAAAAATATCAGGATGCCATGCGGGAGTATAAAAAACTCCTTCAGCATTATCCCAAGGCGCGTGAGGCGGCACTGGCGCAGTTCGGAGTGGCGAGCGTGTGGGAAGCCATGAAGAAATATTGGCGCGCGGTGGGGGAATACCAGAAGGTGGTGGACCGGTATCCGTTCAGTGATCTTGGGCCGAAAGTTGTTGAACGCCAATATGTTATTGTGAATCTTTTTCTTGAAGGGCAGGCCAGGGACCAGGAATTTGCCAGGTCGCTGTTTGGAACGGATTATCAGATCCCTGAGGTGTTCCAGAAGATTATCAAGAATGACCCGTATGGCCCCAATGCTCCGGCATCACAGTATAAAATCGGGCTTTTTTATCTTGCCAAAGCCGATTATCAGCAGGCGCGGGATGCTTTTGAAAAGACAATCAGTGATTATCCGGATTCCAAGTGGGCGGAGTCGGCGCGCTATCAGATTGCGGTGGCGGATTCCAAACGTTCTGTCGGGGCGCAATATGATCAGAAGACCACATCGATCGCTGTCAGCGGATTTGAAGATTACGTGAAAATGAATCCTGATTCGGAGCTGTCGCCGGCGGCCAAGGCCGAGGTTCAAAAGTTAACGGAAAAAGAGGCGGAGAATAATTTTGTGATCGGTGAGTTTTACGCCAAGCACAAGAAATTCAAGTCTGCCCGGCTGTATTGGCAGGCGGTGGTTGATAAATATGCCGCGACCTCATGGGCGGGTAAGGCCGCGGCAAAACTCAATGCTCTCCCGGGGGATGCGCCATGAAGAGGATGTTCTTTTTGCTTTTAGCGGTAATGGTAGCCGGTTGCGGGTATTCCACGAGGTCATTGATTTCTGATCAGTACCGTACCATATTTGTTCCGCCGTTTGAAAACAAGATTAATTATATGGCTCAGGATAACCGGCGCATTTACATCCCGGGGCTTGAGGGGAAAGTCCGTGAAGCTGTTGTTGGCCGTTATCTTTTTGATGGCAATTTACGGATAGCCACGGAAGACGCGGCAGACCTTGTCCTGAAAGGACAATTGCTCGGTTTTGAGCGGGAAGAACTTCGCCTTGATCAGAATGGTCTACCTGTTGCAGTCATTGGAGTTAATCAGGATATTACTGACCGCAAGAAAGATCATGAAGCTTTAAGGGATAGTGAACTACGCTATCACAACCTGTTCGATCAGGCGAATGAGGGGCTCATTCTGCTGTCAAGGGACGGTAAATTAGTTGAGGTCAATAAGTCATTCGCTGAAA
>JBAXBM010000072.1:0-9822 GCA_037141995.1 Candidatus Omnitrophota bacterium | reverse complement strand
TACCTCGGATGCGAGTTCAGAAACCAAGCTTTCCTCAATCTCTTTCAAGAAAAAGCTGTTTCTGCTGTCTGAGCAGACAGGTATGCCGCAAGCTTCCATCGTTACACGTACAACTTATATAAAACTACCGCATTCAATATTGCCACGGCTATTCCTGCGGTTTCATCAACGGGAATAAAATAACATCCCGGATGCACGCAGAATCTGTCAGAAGCATGACCAGCCGGTCAATGCCGATCCCCAACCCGCCCGCCGGAGGCATCCCGTATTCCAGCGCCCGCACAAAATCTTCATCAATATGCCGCAGGCCCGTTTCAGTATCATCCTGAAGGTCTTCCAGCAAACGCTCACGCTGTTCCGCCGGATCATTCAACTCGGAATAGGCATTGCCCACTTCCATACCCGCGATAAAAAATTCAAAACGCTTCGATAGCGCCGGATTAGCCGGATCGGTCTTGGCCAGCGGGCACAGGAACGTAAAATAATCCGTAAAAAACACCGGATCCATGGTGGCATCCTCGTCCAGCACTTCCTCGACGATCTTCATGATCGCCGACTTGGTCAGCTTCGCCACCTTGTAATTCCCCGGGCGCCTGGCCTTTACCTTGTCCAGCATCACCACCGCGGAATCATCCGGATTAATATCGAACTTATCTTTCACTAACCCCGCAAAACTCACACGCTTCCACGGCGTTGTAAAATCAATGATATGCCCCTGGTACGGAACCTTATAGTCGCCCGTAACTTCTTTGGCCAGCGTGCTGATCAAGGTCTCGGTGATATTCATCATGTCCTGCATATCACCATACGCCTGATAAAGCTCCAGCATGGTAAATTCAGGATTATGCCGCGTCGAGACACCTTCATTGCGGAAATTACGGTTGATCTCATATACCCGTTCAAGCCCGCCGACAAGAAGCCGCTTCAAATAAAGCTCCGGCGCAATACGCAAAAACACATCCATATCATACGCATTATGCTTCGACTGAAACGGCCGCCCGCGCGCCCCGCCTGCCTGGGTCTGAAGCATGGGCGTTTCAACCTCAATGAACCCCTTGGTATCAAGAAAATTACGGATCCGCGACACAATGCGGCTGCGGCGGATAAACACATCCCGCACGCTGTCACTGGCGATCAAATCCACGTAGCGCTGGCGATAACGGATATCAATATCCTTCAGCCCATGCCACTTGTCCGGCAAAGTCGCCAACGATTTCGACAAGACTGTCAGCTTCTCCACGCGCAGGCTCTGCTGGCCCATCTTCGTCGTAAAGAGCACCCCCTCAACTCCGATGATATCACCGATATCAATCAACTTAAACACCGCCCACTGCTCACCCAACACTGCTTCTTTGAAAAACAACTGGATCCGCCCCGTGCGATCCATCAAGTCACCGAAAAATACTTTCCCATGATCCCGCAATGCCATCAGCCGCCCCGCCAGCAAGGCATGCTTTTCTTCCGCAAATGCCGCGAGCACCTCAGCCACCGGTTCAACCCCCTCAAACCGCCCGCCATAAGGCGCTATCCCCTTTGCCGTCAACGCATCACGCTTGTCCATGCGAATCTTTTTGATCTCATCAACTTCCACAAAACCTGCCTCTGTAATAGATTAAAAATATAGTTCTTAAGGAGCGTTCATTATAAGGAAAATACAGAAGGGTGTCAAAGCGGTTTTTAAAACAGGTGTGTGCTACAAGTTGCGGGGAGGGAATGAGTTTTAATTGAAAATTTAAAAACAGCAATGTCACTTTGCCATCTATTCCAATTGATACGCTTTTCCACCATTAATGGATTTATATATAAAATTACTCTCAATGTACATTGCAACATCGCTTAATCTTTTCGGATATACACCTTCTTTATATTTGAAATATTCAATTTCTTTAATAAGTTCACTTTTCTCCATATTAATTGTCCTTATCCTTCCTTGGAGAGTTCTACAAGAATAAATATTGATCACTAATATCGCAAATACAATCAAACCCCCCGTCAACAAGTTAACGCGGCTTTGAAACCTAAGCCCATTCTTGAATTGAACAATGCCCGCAACAGGAATGCCAACAAATAAACCCACAATGATCCAAGGGTACACAGCGCCTGCCCTATCAAAGCAATACCTCATAAAAAAATAAATCGACTGATTGCCAAAGGATATTTGCTCCAGAAAAGGATAAATCATAAGACCAAAGATAATCAAGACTATAGGGGAAAGTACTGCAACCGTTATCGGGATCCATGCACTGCTAAAATATTTTTCGGTCATTCTTTTGAGGAATCGTAACATTCTGCCTCCTAAAGAATACTACTACATTAAGGTAATTGCGAATTGCGGATCCCCGGAACTCCGGAACTTATATTTCAGAATCAGCAATCGTTTTCAACTCTTCCAGATCTTCCTGGCACTGATCGCCCCCCTTTACATGCTGATCTAGTCTGGCTTTTTCTTCTGGACTGGCTTTATTCAAAAGGTACAGCGTCAACTCTTTATCCGACGGACATTTCAAACCTTTCTTACTGCCATCAGATGAATCGTTTTTCTTGAGAAAATTAAACGAATAAACCGGGGCACACTACTTTTTCAACAACGCGGTTATCTACCCCGCATCGGTATAATCAAAAGGCTTCAGGCAAGCTATTTAATTAGATCACTTTTAAAGAAAGTCCTAATGTGCCCATAACCTGCATGATCGTTGACAAACGTGGATCCCCATCCCTAGATAACGCCTTGTAAAGATGTGCACGATTAAGGCCGGTGGATTTTGCAACCTTGCTAAATCCACCATGAACTGTTGCTGCCATTGAAAGAGCGGACAGAAACGCCTTCTCGTCACCATCTTTCTGATATTCGGATAAGGCGACACTAATATGCCCTTTTAATTTCTCGGGATGCTTTTTATAAAATTCAACCTGGGCTTCATCAAAAGATCTGAATTGTTTTTTATTCATTGTAGTCCCTCCAATAGGCTAACGCTTTCTGGATATCTTTATCTTGGGTCGACTTGTCTTTCCCAATGAGTAAAAGCACTATGACCTTCCCATCTTCCGCGCAATAAAGCCGATATCCTTTTCCAAAATCCATTCGGATTTCAATGATGCCATGAAACCGCTTATGATCCCCATAATTGCCCTGTTTAATTCTATTAATTCGCGCTTCAATACGGTCACGGAATAGATCAGATAAAGATGCCAACCACTCCATGATCGGCTCTTTTCCGTTTGGCAACCCATACAATATGATCACTTTTGTCATGAATAAGAGTGTGTGTTATAACAAACGAGATGTCAAGGTTAAGGGAAATCGGTAAAACAAACCGGGACACACTATTTTTTCAGCAACGCGGTTATCTGCCCCGTCTCAACCTTCACTCAAACGCTACTCTCTTCAAACGACCGCTCAGCTTGGCGTATACCTGATCATCCTTACGCTCACCGATCTTGACGACGACAACAAGCACCTGACCTTTAACGATACGATAAATAACGCGGTAATCATCCACACGCAAACGCCAATATCCCTTGAATTCCCCCGTAAGCGGTTTGCCGTAAGCCTCGGGATCAAGCGAGAGCTTTCTGTTAACTGCCTTAAGGATCTTTTCCCTGCACGCAGGTGTCATAACCGCAAGATCATCGGCGATCACAAGCTTGTGCAAATGAATCCGCCAGATCACTTTTTACCAAGCCCCTTAAGCGCCGTTTCAATATCCACATAATCAGAAGGCTTGGCTCCCCGCTCACGCTCTATGGCTAAACGCGCCAACGCCATATCTTCCAAAATATCCAGCCGCTCTTCCATGCGTGCATACCGTGCGGCGTCAATCAGCACCGCATACGGCTTATGACGCTTTTCAATAATAACTTTGCCAGTACGGCTCGCCTCAAGGATATCATCCATCCGCGTGCGCATTTCAGAAACGCCGACCAATGTGGTATTCTCGCTAACGGTTATCATATGTATTACCTCCAATTCAAGGGTAGCATCTGCCTATCCAATTGTCAAATAATTGACCATTGGATAGACATATTATATCAGGACACATTCTTTCTCAATACGCTCCGAGACCTCCCCCGCCTTGGTGCAGGCGCGTGAAGAAACCCATTCGAATTTAAAGAACCCGCTTCCCGTCGTTATGACGCACGGATCATTGATC
The DNA here is from genome assembly GCA_037141995.1 of Candidatus Omnitrophota bacterium. Taxonomy (GTDB): domain Bacteria; phylum Omnitrophota; class Gorgyraeia; order Zapsychrales; family Fredricksoniimonadaceae; genus Fredricksoniimonas. The sequence continues at coordinate 5,671 of JBAXBM010000072.1, read as the reverse complement.
TCCAGGCGGTTATATTCTGATGGTAACATGGTTAAGAAAAATAAACCGGGACACACTACTTTTTCAACAACACGGCGATCTGCCCCGCATCGACATAATCGTAGTATTGCGGGGACCGAAACTTTATTGCGACATTGCCAGGACAGACATCGCGGAAATACACTGTTTTCTCATCAATCAAACTTTCGCAGCCAGAAATGTTTCGTAAAGCGCATCCGGAGCCAGGTCGGCTCCGTTGGGCCATGCCACAGCGCCGAATTCATCAACGCGGGCTTGAGTAAAAAGTTTCAAATCCTTAAGTGGTTCAAAAACAGGGCCGAAAAGTCTATCAGATAAAGAAACTACCCCGTGAACTCCATCGTCGAAGAATATTTCCAAACAATATCCGTCCAAGACTTTAACTTGCGTTACCTTTTCCATACAACCTCCATTACTCTAAAGGAATAATATCCTTAGCGGCCGCATGATCGCCGTAATAGGCATGAAAATGGGCGGGCGCATGCTCATCAAAATACATACGGATAAAGATTCCGAAAAATATACTAATTGTCGGCATCACGCCCTCTTTCTCAGTGTTTCTTTCTTGTCAACAACGCGGTTATCTGCCCCGCAGCAACAAGCGCCTTCATGCCGGAATGTATTTCCAAGACACCACGCTCTTCCAGCCCAAAAATAATCGTCGCTGTTTTCATTTTCATATTCACTCCATATGCGTAAATATAACATAAATCACGCATAAAAAATAATTTGTTCTTACACCCCCATATTTAATCGCAATACACGACTCCTCCGCACGCTCCGTCACCCCCGCCTTGGCGCTGCCGGTTAAATTAACACATGAACAAATCGGGACACACTACTTTATTTCTTCTGCCCCCAGCCGTTTCTTTCCCTCCACCAGTTTCTCAAGCGTTTTAATTCGTCCTTCCATCTCCCCTTGCTTGATAAAGACATTAACCAGCCCAAGAGATAAAGCTAACGCCCCCAAGCAGGCAATGGCGTAATAACATAAATTAAATGTACCATGAATATTCAAAGGGAGAAATATAATCATCCAAACAGGACCGAATCCTACGCACACGGGAATAAAAGGCTCGAACACCTTTAACATTTTTCTCCCTCTCACCGCTCTCTCCTGGGAATTTTTATCCATCACTTTTCTCCTTTTGACCATTTTTAGAAAAATAAATTTGGACACACCGCTTTAACACTCCAAGCTTTAAGCCCACCAACTCGCTGTCTCGTATTCAAAACGAACTCGCTGGATATTGGGATCCTTCTGATATTTTTCAATGTGCGTCGGAGTCATTTTCCAACCAGGCGCTCTATGTCTCCACCGCCTTGGTACACGCGCGTGAAGAAACCCATTCGAACTTGAAGAACCCGCTTCCCGTTGTTATGACACACGGGTCATTGGCCTCCAAGCGGTAATATTCCGATGACGGCACACTGAAACTATAATCCGGCACAAGCGATGTCCACGACGATGTCCGGATGTGATACGTATGGCTTTTCTTTGAACGCGCAATACTCTTCCCTATAATCCGCACCGGGTGCGGCACTTTCAAGGAAACATCCTGTGATCCATTAATCACCATCATCCCGCCCCAGCATAAAAATACCAGGCCGAGCCCGCCCGCCGCTACCGATACCACCAGCACGCGCATGGCCGTTGACGTGTTTCTAACGGCATAGAAAATGTAAAACACAAAAAAACCAGCAAGCAACGCACTGGCGCGTAAAGAAACTGAAAACATTCCCTGAGGAAGCAGCGGTGGGAATAGCGTAAACCCCCAAACCAAAAAACCAATCCCCGTCACAAGAAAAACAAAAGCGGTGCCGATAATAAAGATCGTCAAAGAACGGTTCGCATCCGAAGCGGGTGTCGCCGATATCTGCCCGGGTTCCGGCACAGGAATACGTGCCGCCAAGGCCGCCATCGATCCTGCCGCAGACTTTATCGGCTCTTCCTGCGCCCTCCAGGCCCCGTCGCACGGACTTTTGACCATGGCGCAGGTACGGCCATTGATTTCAAATGAATTAAAAACCCTGAGGATATTCCTCAAATGATCCCTGGATTCAGGCGAATTAAGGAACTGTTCGACAAAAGACTGATCCTCGCACTCCACATAAACCGCATTGTCAAATGACGGGTCGCGCAATTCGATTTCCCGGGAAAGGCCGATATTCTTGGCCGCACGATCAGCTCCGTTCTCCAGACGAAAAAGCGCATGCGCAAAAAAATCACCGGTTAAACAACCCTGAAGGCGTGACGGCGAATTCCTGCTGGATGGCTTGTAATGGAATTTGACAGTCCTCCCGCCGACATCCAGCTCGCCGTTATTCAGCCATGAACCAGCCCCGCCGCCGGATTGCAGCTGCGCCATAAAACCAGGATTCATTTGCAGGAACCTGGAAACCATGATCACACCGCCAACGATAAACAGCACAAACATCAATCCGGCCATAGGCTCTCCTTTTAATCGGCATCGTTCAATAAAGGCAACGCGCGCACCAAATTATGATGATATTCAATCATGCCATTCTTATCGCTGAATTGGATCGCCAAAGCATAATCCTTAACGTCATTTAAATTCATAGCCTGGCTGTCCGAAAGAAATGTCCCAAACTTTTTATAAAGCATCCGGATCAGATAGTCCAATTCCGAGGTATTTAATTTTAAATCTTTAATACTATTTAATCCTTTTCTCAAACCGGCATCCCTGGCCGTAAAATAAGCCGCATTTTGATCGCTCTCCGGATCCCTCAGGATTTCAACATACCCACCAATATCTGTTTGACCGGGGATCACCGGCGACATGTGCCCGACCCTTTCTTCCGTTTGAAAAATCATGGCCTTCTTTTCATCTTTGCCGTTGAAAACAACTTTATACCTTCCCGCAGAAAAACCCTTGGGATCTGCAGGTAATCTTTTCTTGCTTTCCTCCATACCATCCGTCGTGTGCTCAACAGATATAATTTCGCCGGCCAACAATTCATCAATGTAAATCTTGATCTCCGGCCTCTGACCGCTTAATGGCAGCTGCCCATCTCCGCCGAAAGCAATCAGTATGGGGTATATCACCAAGCCTGCAACTAAAAATACCATCCCATGCCTTGCGCGCATATCAGCCTCCTACATTAAAATATCGCTTACCGCCCCCATCTCACGGCTTCATTTCAAATACAGCACATCACATCCTTATTCATACAACTCAAATTCTCTGGAATAAACCTGATCATCATAAGACAAACAGCTCTTAGGAATTGTTTTAATGACTATAAACTTGAACCGATATCTGCCGGGACGCTTAGCACAGCCCAAGGCCGGGCCCTCTTTGTCCCAAGGCTCACCACTTTCTTGATCCCATAAAAATATTTTATTTGTTCCCGGGCTTAACACGTCCCCCATTCTGTCGCATTCAATCCGGCACCCTCCGCAGCCGATATCAAACAACACATCCCGCCACCCGGCTCCAACCTGTTTTTCAACTGATACAAAAGGGACGTACTGTTCATCAGCAGAAGACATGTTAGATACGACAACACTCATCCTGCGGCCCAGAATATATCTGTCTTTTTCAATAACAATTTTAACATCCGGATTGCCCTGATTACAGATCGTCGTCTGATACCCATCACAAACAGGCCAGGCATTACGATGCTCATAAATAAAATTATCCCGGAAAGCCCGCTCTTTTATTTTTTCAAGCTCAGCAAACACCTTGTTTTTATTTGATAAACGGCCGCTATCTTTCCTGCATATTAATACCAATCTCTTCACGTTGCGATGCTTGTCAATGAACTCCCACAGCTGCTGGAATCGGACTCCTTTTTCAACCAAGGGGATGTGATAAATGCCGCCTTGACGATCAACCGCATAATCTATTTTTATTTCATCTGCAGACAGGTCATCCTGTTCACTGGGCGGCCAATACGCCATCATTTTTTTGAAGAATATTTTAATTGCGGGACTTGATCTTGGGGAATAATAGCGCCTTCGAATTTATCCGATTTGAATACTTTGAATCTTGCTCGTGTTTGAGCAGACGCCTGGGATGTCATCAATAGAATAAGGATCAATATGAAACTATAATTCTTTAGCTTCATTGAAGGCCTCCTTTATTCTCAGCAATAAAATTCTATGCCCAAGCCAGGATTACAATGCTCTGTAAATCTGTCAAATTTAGCCTACAACTTAATAATCACTGCATGCCCATTCAAATTATGAATAATTATTCTGTCTTTATAATAAATTTGCTCATTAACATGTTCAGTAATGCCAACACATGTTGAAAACCTTTCCTTAAGCAAGACCTTAAGCCACTCTCACCAACAGGAGCGCACCCTTGCTGTTGTGCGGGCGGCTTGGTAAAATCGACAAACTTATCAGCATAAGATTTGTGTAAACCGATACCCAAAATTACCACAACACTTGTTTTTGATAGAAATTTCTTCCTAAGCGCTTCAGCAGTATTTAGCGAATAATATACATTAGGCCACCCAATCTCTTTATCAAACCTTGAGGTAACCCATAAACAACCCCTTTTATATCATTGGACAATCCGAACTTCTCCGCCTTTTCCAAGCGCTCTTCTTGTTTATCACAAGCCCATTCAATAGCCCAAGTATCGGGAACGAAAGGAGAAATACAGGAAGACATTCTCAAAACTTTTAAAGGAAGCATATCTTGAGCAACGTAGGCATGTCTTTCTACAAATCTAGTAACATAGAAACCACCAGAGACAAAATCGGAAAGAATATCCTGCATTTTATATCTCCGCGCGTCACCCTGAGTTCGAACCCCCGAGAACTCAAACCAAAAATGACTATAGCCTCTGTCGGATGGTTCACTTCAAAATAAAACGGGTTGTCGTTGACGCCAGGCGAACCTGCCAACTACTTGAAGCTACTCTACTTATAAAACTTTACCGCAAACGGAGCACTGGCTGGCGGATATCCCTGGGCGAACCCATCAACTAGTTTAACGAATGCACACATTATTTTTGCTCGTTTGCTTTTCGTGCATTCTCTTCATGCGCCCAGTATTCGTGATTGCGCGCAACATCCAACTGATAATTATAATTTGACGGAGGCCAATCCTTGACTTCCTCTTTTATCAACTTTCCCTTATCAAACTGAAGTTCCAACATCTTGTTATTTTGAAGAGCATGAATACTGCCAGTTAGCCATATTGCTTTAACAGGTAGTTTTACATCAGAAAAAATGGCATTCAAAAGCAACTTAGAGTCAACTGACATGGAGCAAGGGCCTTGTAGATCAACCAAGTAAAGATCGCCCTCCCTTACTTCCCATGTCCCATGATATCCGCGCCACTCGCCGGAACAGCCCGCGTTAGTTAATTTATAAAAATCAGGCTTTTTATGTTGGTCGCTAAACAATGAATCCAGCGGCACATCATATAATTCTATTTTTTCACCTTTATAAACTAAAGTTTCGGGAATTTGATCAGTGGCGAATGCTTTTGAGAACGGCGAAATAATAAAAGCAAGAAGAACGAGTATCATCAGACGTCTTCTAAACATTCCATTTCCTCCTTCGAGGTTCGGCGTCAACGACTACACAAGAAAGAATTGAGGTTCGCCTCGTCGACAGGGTGGACTTACCCCGATTTAGTGGACAGTTGCTGGCGAGAGAATTTTAGCATTCT
>JBAXBM010000071.1:0-9834 GCA_037141995.1 Candidatus Omnitrophota bacterium | reverse complement strand
CCCCGTGGAGAGCCCGGCCATGAGTGGTTTGACAAAAGAAATAAAAAGCATACTCTTATTATACAATAAGAAAGGAAACACATGCTTACCAATAATGACATCATGAAGAAGCTCCGTGTGGCCCTGCATCTGAGGGATACGGATATCATTGAAATTTTGCGCCTGGCGGAATTTGAGACGACATCGTCGGAGTTGTCCGCGATCTTCCGCAGGGAAGATCACCCGCAATATATGCTTTGCGGGGATCAAATCCTGCGGCGTTTCCTGGACGGGCTTATTATCCGCAATCGCGGGGTTAAGGAGAACGCGCCTGCAAAACAGCAAGCCCCTGGGCGCTGATGCAGGTTTTTGTTTAATGGACACTTTTGCAACAGGATGATAAACTTTACCAATAAATTTTTCATGACGGTAAATGCGGAGCGGTTATATGGGTGAGATACAGGACATTACGGCCAAGATCATGCAATTCCGTGAGGAACGGGATTGGAAGCAGTTTCATAATCACAAGGATGTGGCCTTGTCGCTGGTTTTGGAGGCGGGCGAAGTCATGGAGCATTTTCAGTGGAAATCCGCGGAGGAAGTGGTGCGGCACGGCAAAGAGTGCCGGGATGAGATTGCGGATGAACTGGCGGATGTGGCGTGGTATCTCTTTGAGCTGGCGCATGACCTTGATATCGATTTGCCTCAGGCGATGGCGGCCAAGATGAAAAAGAATGCCGAAAAATATCCTGTCGAAAAATGCCGCGGCCGGCATACGAAATATAATAAATTGTGATCCCGGATAAATTGTACATGTAAGTATTAAAGCTGGCGGCATGCCTGTCTGCTCAGACAGCAGAAACAGCTTTCTCTTGAAAAGGGATTAAGGAAAGCTTGGTTTCTGAACTCGCATCCTAGGCATGCCGTCAGCTTTTGGTGCGTACTTGTTTATAAAAATGGAAGACTTCTCATGTTAAAGCATACACCTCAGGATATTGAGCAGTGCATTCGTGTTTTGGAAGGACTGGTTCAGGACAGTTCTCAATTAGCTGGTTTATCAACGGCGCAAAGTGTTGCTTTGCGAAAGGCGGCCGGGATGATCTCGCGGCCCGACCGTGTTGAGTTTGAAAAACGCAAGCGCGACAGAGTTCGTCTGAAGAAACTGCAGATCGATACGCATGAACGTAAGGCGCGTGCGGCAACCGGGATCCGGGCGGCGCGTGAGGCGGCGGTGTTCACGGCACCCCAGTGCCTGGAAGGTCCAGCGCGTGACGCGGCAGGAGAGGGCCTGGAACTTATCAAGCCGGATTCCTGTTATGTCTGCAAGCAGGAATTCACCAAGGTTCATTTTTTCTATGATTCGATGTGCCCCAAATGCGCTGAATTTAATTATGCCAAGCGGTTTCAGACAGCATCACTGGAGGGGCAGGTGGCGGTGATCACAGGGTCGCGCTTGAAGATCGGGTATCAGGCGGCGCTCATGATGCTGCGCTCCGGTGCGCGCGTGATTGCCACAACGCGGTTTCCTGTCGACAGTGCCATGCGCTATGCCCGTGAAGCGGACTTTAAGCAATGGGGTCATCGCCTGCATATTTACGGGCTTGACCTGCGCCATACACCGAGTGTGGAGATGTTTTGCAAGTTTATTGAACAGAAATATGACCGGCTCGATCTTCTGGTTAATAATGCCGCCCAGACGGTGCGTCGTCCTCCGGGATTTTATGCGCACATGATCGCCAATGAATCCCTGCATTTCGAGGATCTTTCATCGGATGTTCAGGGGCTGCTCCGTCCTTTTGAGCAGTGCAAAAAGGAGCTTGGGCTTGACCCCAGGGATGCGCCGCGTGTGGCCGAATCGTCCCTGCCCGTAGCCTGGAACGGCAAGATGACTGGGGTTGGCCTGTGCGCGTCCGCCAAGCTGTCACAGGTCCCGTATGTGCACGATGAATCCCTTTCTGTCGAGAAAGTATTCCCTGACGGGAAGCTGGATGCGGATCTTCAGCAGGTTGACCTGCGCGAAACCAACAGCTGGCGCTTGCGCCTGGGTGATATTCCGACGTCCGAGATGATCGAGCTTCAGCTGGTCAATGCTATTGCGCCGTTTGTGCTGTGCAATAAATTATCATGGATGATGAAGCGTCAGAACACAGGGCAGAAACACATTGTGAATGTATCGGCGATGGAAGGCAAGTTCCATCGGTTCGTCAAGACCGACCGTCATCCGCACACCAACATGGCCAAGGCCGCGCTCAACATGTTGACCCACACGTCGGCGAGCGACCTGGCCAAATACGGCATTTTCATGAACGCCGTTGATACCGGATGGGTGACGGACGAAGATCCTTTTGCCATTTCCATGCGCAAGCAGAAAGAACACGATTTCCAGCCGCCACTCGATATCGTCGACGGAGCTGCCAGGGTATGCGACCCCTTCTTCAATGGCATCCTGACCGGTGAACACTGGTGCGGCAAATTTCTCAAGGATTATTTCCCCGTCGAATGGTAACGGTTTTAAACCGTTCCGTTGGGCTTGCATTCCTTTAAATAAATGTTATAATCTTACTGGTAAGATTATAACAAGGGGGCAAAAATATGATTACTGAAACCACAACAAAATTGTCTTCAAAAGGGCAAATCGTTATTCCCGAAATTCTTCGTGAACAGCTCAAACTTAAAACAGGGGACGTGTTTCTCGTTTATGGGAAAGATAATACAATTGTTTTAAAGACGGCAACACCGCCAACTATTGATGAATTTGATGCAATAGTCGAGGAGACTCAGAATTACGCTAGAAAAGCCGGACTAAAACCATCTGATATCACATCTGCAATTAAGAAAGTACGGGCAAAAGCGTGAAGGTCGTTATCGACACCAATGTGCTAGTTTCCGGTCTTTTCTTTAGCGGGACGCCAGCACGCATTCTTAAGGCGTGGCATACTGGTCAATTCCAATTGCTTTTGTCAGACGAGATTCTGCATGAATATAAGTTGGTTCTCCATGAAATGACGCAAAAGAAACCGGTTTTGAATCCACAAAAGATCGTTTCATTTATTCGTCATACTGCTCATTTTGTAAAGCCGGTAACGCTTCATCACCAAGTTTGTACTGACAAGGATGATGATAAATTTATAGCCTGTGCCTTAGCTGCAAAAGCCATCATTGTTACAGGTGATAAGGCGTTGTTAAAGACGGCTGGCTATAAAAACCTCACTGTATTGACGCCAAGCGAATTCGAACAGCGATATTTAATTTAGCGAACGGAACACCCGAAACCCTGTAATATTACGTACAGGATATCGCCCGGTGATTATGGCAAGCAGGAGGATCACCCATGTCAAATACGCTTAAGGTAATAGTTGAAAATCCGCAAGAGCAACGGCTTATTGATCTGGGTGTAAGATCCTGGCCGATATGGATCAAAGAAGTCTCAACGTTTGATTGGCAATATGACGAAAAAGAGGTTTGTTTGTTTTTAGAGGGTGAAGTGACGGTTAAGACGCCTTTTGAATCTGTTTCATTTGGGAAAGGGGATCTTGTGACATTTCCGCAGGGTTTAAGCTGTACGTGGCATGTTAGAAAGTCTGTGCGTAAGCATTATAAGTTCGGGGAAGCGTGAGCATATAACGCCTCAAGAGGAAAGAGATAAACTTGCACTCATCAAGGGTTGATGGGTGCCGCGTCGTGCTAAAGGCGAAGGTCGCCCGACTAAGAAAGATCGAAGAGAAATGGAACGCATTTTGGATTTATAGCAGGGATTATGAAAAGTTGACTTTGAACCGAGAGTATTATATCCTTACAGTAAGGAAGTAAGGAATAATAACGAAAGGACAATGGGTATGACTATTATTGAGACTGCCAAAGTAACAACCAAGGGGCAGGTCACTATTCCCAGCCGGATTCGCAAGCTTTTGCATCTTGAGGAAGGGTCTTCAATTGCTTTTGGTATTGGCAAGAATGGCATCATGCTGATGCCGTGTGAAGTCACCGCTAGATCGCCGTATACAGCCAAGGAGTGGCTGCAGATCGAGAAATTAGCATCTGAGAAGGGGAAAACCTTCTCAAACAATGATTCAGCCAAGAACCATCTTGCCGGCCTATGAGATTTGAGTTTAAACCTTCATTTGCTCGCTCGATCAAGCAGCTGCCACCGAATGATAAGGCTGAAGTTAAGGTCGCGGACAGTCAACTCATTGAAGTTTTATTAAGGAAAAAGTAGTGTGTCCTGGTTTTTTTACGAAATGTAATTAAGAAAACTTAAGGTGTCTAAAATATGAGCGCGACAAGTATTACTTTGATCGTTACGTGCGCCTTTGGGTTGGAGGCGGTTGTCAAGCGCGAGCTTGAGGCCCTGGGGATTACGGATTACGCCACAGCTGATGGGCGGATTGAGTTTGCCGCCACCTTTGATGATATCCCACGGCTCAATATTTCCCTGCGGGTCTCGGACCGCGTGCTCCTTAAGATCGCGAAATTCCCGGCGGCTGATTTTGATCAATTGTTCGACGGAACAAGTGCGGTCCTTTGGGAGGAATGGATCCCGAAAGATGCGATGATCACGGTCACAGGCAAATGCGTGCGCTCCACACTGATGAGCGTCAGGGCCTGCCAATCCGTTGTCAAAAGAGCGATCGTGAACCGTCTTCAAGAGAAATTCTTTGGCCGTCTCCCCGCGAAACGAAGCGAGCCTCGCCCTTTGGGCTCAGATCGAGATCGCGGTGACACGGCTCTTCCCGAGACGGGCCCCGAGTTCATCGTCGAAATCGCGATCACCAACAATGTGGCGACCCTCACGCTCGATGCAACGGGGCGGGGGCTTCACAAGCGGGGCTATCGGATGGATAGGGGGGAAGCGCCCATCAGAGAGACCATGGCCGCCGCACTTGTCCTTTTGAGCTTTTGGGACAAAGACCGGATCCTCATTGACCCGATGTGTGGGGCAGGGACCATTCTGATCGAAGCGGCCATGATCGGGCGCAACATCGCACCAGGCCTCAACCGTTCTTTTGCTGCCGAGGCCTGGGCTCAGATCGATAAAAAAGCCTGGGACGATGCCCGCAAAGCGGCTCGCGCGGCGATCCTTCCCGAGGGGAATCTCTTGATATTTGGCTCTGACATTGATCCCCAGCGCATTAAGGACGCTAAAGCCAATGCCCTGCGAGCCGGCGTTTTAAAGGACATCACCTTTGAACAGAAAGATATCAAGGATCTGTGGATCGACAAACAATATGGCGTCATGATCTCCAACCCGCCGTACGGCATACATATCGGGAGTCTTAAGGAACTCACAGGGGTCTACATTGCGCTCAACAAGATGTTGAAGAATAAGACCGGCTGGTCCCTGTATTTTCTGACGCCTGACCAGCGGTTCCCGGATTTTTTTAAGCGCGCCAAGCCTGACAAGGTGCGCAAGCTTTTCAATGCCACGATTGAAACCAACTATTACCAGTACTTTGGCGAGCGCCCGCCAAAGAAATGACTCGTGTGTCATCCGGATATTAGCTGACACTAATATTCTAAGGTTGAATGTGTTCATCGCAACAAGTTCAGGACACGCAATGAAGCAAAAATTAGGATATTATAATACGTTGAAACGTATTATAATCGAAGGCGGTCTCATTCGACGCTTGGATATTTGAGTCCTTTTGAATATGAAAGACAAAAATAAATAATTTAAATGGAGGGTTTATGCCTAAACATCTAAAACTTTTTAATGTTGTTTTGATGGTCGTTTGCGCATTTTTATTTACCGTTAATTGTTATTCGCAGACTGATGAAGAATATCAAATTCAGGGCAATCAGTTTGAACAAAACGGAAAATATGAAGAAGCTATTTCAGCATATACCAAAGCCATTCAAATAAATCCATATAATGGATATGACTATTTAATTCGTGCATCGCTATATTTTAAGATGAAGGAGTATGACAAGGTTATTTCTGATTATACCGAGGCCATTAAGTTAAATCCTAAAAATCAAGATTTATATTTTGAACGAGGATTAATATATGATATGCAACATAAGACGGATGCAGGAATTACAGATTGGATTAAATCCATTGAAATTGATCCTGTCAAATCTGCAGCTTATTTGTCTTTGGTAGGTGCTTATCGAAAGAAAAAGGATTATGAACATGCACTTCTGTACATTAATAAGGCGATTAAAGTGCACCCTGAAAACTTTGTGAATTATGGTTTGTGTGGGTGGGTTTATTCAGATAAAGGCGAATTTGATAATGCAATTATGAATTTTAATAAAGCACTTGAAGCGATTAATCATGATCTATTGTCAGATGACTTGGAGAAAAAGAAAGCTTTTATGAGCTTGCAAGAGTATAAGGACGTTTTAAAGAAAAATGAGGCCTTGATTTATCTCCATAGAGCCAAAGCATTTTTTGGAAAGAAAGACTTTGAAAAAAGTTGGAGTGATGTTCATCAGGCGGAATCATTGGGGGGCCAAATGGTTTTCAAAGATGATTCAAAATTCCTTGAGGATTTAAAGAAAGCTTCTGGCAGAGATATGTAATTTTATTTTACAACATGTCTACAGATTTGGGGAGGGTCAAGAAACAGATAGTACTAATTCTTTTGTCGTTCTTTTTTCTCAACATTTCCTATGACGCGGGACCAACGCTCGTTCCTCTTAAAAACCCATCTAAGCGGATTCCAGACATGGGGTTATCTATTCTGCCTCCTCAAGGGGGTGGGTGGTTCTTTTTAGACGGGAATCCTAATGGTGGCTTGATGTTCACTAAGACAATGGGGAGTCCTCAGCATATGGTCGTTTGTTCATTGACTATTGTGCCGATCTCAGAAAATATTCAGGGAACACAAGAATTCTTAGAAACTGTTAAGCAGATGCAAATGTTTAATGTTGATCTGAATCGGTTTAAGAATATAAAATCTAATTTTACTCTAAATGAGCGATTTGGTTCAACATTGGCAAGAATGGCGTAATGCTGATGCCGTGTGAAGTAACCGCTAAATCTCCGTATACACCCAAGGAGTGGCAGAAGATCGAGAAATTAGCGTCCGAGAAGGGAAAAATTTTCTCAAGCGATGAATCAGCCAAGAATCATCTTGCCAGCCTATGAGGTTTGGGTTTAAACGTAAAGATTATTCTCCCGGCGAATGTTAAGGAACGATTTCAAACCGCTCCTTAACTGATGAAATCGTATTAACCATATAAAATTTTTTCTGCTATAATAAACAAAATCCAACACGTTTCAGGAGGGGAATTATGGAAGAACGGATCAAAGATATTTGGAACAATATAAAACCAGGGGATCATCACATGGATCACAAGTCTACTTTTTTTCTGGGCGGGATCATTGTTGTCATGCTGGCGTTTTGGATGTTCGTCGGGATTGTGGACATCAAGTCAACGGAAGTGGGTGTTGAGGTAGACAAGGTGCAGGGCAAGGTTTTGGATAGGCCCCTTGGTGTTGGGTATCATGTGTACAACAAGGTGACAACGGACATTGTGGTTTATCATGTTGCTGCACGGGCATTCCCGGGCGATGTGGTCAAGAGTGAAGGCAGTGATAATTACACGCTTGAGTTAAAGACCAACGACGGGCAAAATATTCGTGTTGATTTGACCATCCTGTACGCGCTCAAGAGCAATGATGTGCCAGTTTTGCACCAGTCAATCGGGCCTAATTATGAAGACCAGATCCTCCTGCCTCAGATCCGTTCGGAAGCACGCATTGCTATCGGTAGTTATACAGCCGAAGAGATTTATAGCGGCAAGGTGCGCGACGTGATCCAGAAAGAGATCGCCACGCGCCTGCAGAATTCAGTTGCGAAATTTCCAGCGATCCTGATCCAGGATGCTTTGATCCGTCACTTTGCTTTCAGTACGGAATTTGAGCATGCCATTGAACAAAAGAAGCTCGCGGCCCAGCAGGTAGAGATCAACAAGAATCGTGCCCTGGCCCAGGAAGAAGAGTCCAAGCGCCAGGAAGCCGAGGCTCGTGGTAGCAAGCTCAAGGCCGTGCAGGATGCTGAAGGCCGTGCGCAGTCAGTCAAGATCGAGGCTGAAGCCGAGCGTTATAAGCTTGAGCAGCAGGCGGCTGGTAAGCTGGCTAATTACAAGGCGGATGCCGAGGGAAAGAAGCTTCAGGCAGAGGCATTGGGCGGCGGCCAGAATGTTGTGGCGCTCAAGTTCGCGGAGAATATTCCTGACAAATTCAGGGTTTTCGCGGTACCGATCGGCCAAAATTCAACCAGTTTGATGGATTTGAATGGTATTTTTAAAGGTATGTTCAACGAAGTTAAGGAAAAGGCGGAATAATATGATCGCATTTCTTGAAACAGCGGTATTGCTTCAGGCTATTATTATTGGATTCCTACTTTTTAAGGTGTTGGAATTGCAGAAGAGTAAGGATGAGAAATAGTCAGAGATAAGAGTGAGTAGGTTTTGATTGACCAGGTGTGTTCAGTGAAGCTGACGCGCCTGGTCAATTTTATTTTTCATGAATCACTCTTAGGAACGCCGCGCTGAATCTTTCCAGTTTCTGTTCTCCCACCCCAAACACATGCGCGAATTCGGCTTTGGTCCTTGGCTTGCGCTGGCACATATCGATCAGGGATTTATCCGAGAAGATGATATAGGGCGGGACGCCGTTTTTATCGGCGAGTTCCTTGCGTTTGGCGCGCAGGCGCTCGAAGAGTTCCGTGTCATAATCCTCGTTTGATTTAACTCTGACGGACTTGATCGGGACGGTGTTCTTCTCAGGGGTGAAGCCCTGGAATGAACGGCGACGGCTCAAGAGTTCAAGGGATCCGGCGGTGAAGCTGAGGACGCCATATTCATCGTCTTTTTTCAGCAGTGATTGCGTCAGCAGTTGCGACACAAGATCCTGCCACTGTTTCACGGTCCAGTCGCGCCCGGTCCCAAATGATCGATTGTGCTGATGCCCGTAATGCAGGATTTTCTCCGCCTCACTGCCGCGCAGGATATTGATGAGGTGCAGGGCGCCGAAGCGTTCGCCGGTTTCCGAGACACACTGCAGGAATTTGATCGCCGGAAGGCTCAGGTCAACGGCAGTCGCTTGCGGTTTGACGCAGTTGTCGCACAGGGCGCAATCCGGGGCCGTGTGATTTTCGCCGAAGTAAGTTAAGAGCGGGATGCGGCGGCATTGGCGGCTTTGGGCATAGGCGATGATGGCATTCAAGTGGTTCTGCGCCACACGTTTTTGCGCCGGATCTTCTTTCTGGTCAATGAAATATTTGATCTTGGCCGCGTCCCCGGCACTAAAGAGCAAAAGGCATTGGGCCGGAAGCCCGTCACGCCCGGCGCGTCCGGTTTCCTGGTAATAGGATTCGATATTTTTGGGCAGGTCATAGTGGATGACAAAGCGCACATTGGGCTTGTTGATCCCCATACCAAAGGCGATCGTTGCCACCATGATCGGGACATCGTCGCGGATAAAAAGTTCCTGATTTTTATGGCGGATATCGTCAGCAAGGCCCGCGTGGTAGGGCAGGACCTTGAATCCGGCTTTCTTGATATCGAGCGTCAGGCTGTCGACCTGCTTGCGTGAAAAACAATAAATGATCCCGCTCTGCCCTTTGAATTTCCGGAGATAATCGAGCGTCTGGTCGGTGGCGTTGTTTTTAGGGATGACTTCGTAGAAAAGATTATCCCGGTTGAAGCTGGCCACGAGTTCCGATGGATCTTTAAGCGCGAGGTTCCCGATGATATCCCGGCGCACGCGCTCGGTGGCGGTGGCCGTGACGGCAAGAAATACCGCCAATGGGAATTGTTCGCGCAGGTCCTTGATCCGGCGGTATTCCGGCCGGAAATCATGCCCCCATTCGGAAATGCAATGTGCCTCATCAATCGTGATGCAAT
>JBAXBM010000070.1:0-9972 GCA_037141995.1 Candidatus Omnitrophota bacterium | reverse complement strand
GTCACATTCATGGTATCCTGAAGGAATCCGCGGGAAATCACATCATGATAATACCTGTACGGGTCCACGAGATAATTATCACGCCCTTCATTCCAGCGGTAATTACCACCCCACACAATGGTGTGATTCTCCAGCGGCTTGAAATCATACTGCGCCTCCAGATCATACTGCCGGTAAACCACATCATGGCCCGACGGATTAACTTTGAATATATCCAGATCCCATAATGTGCGGGACATCTGCACCGTGAACCCCGCATCGGGATCAAGGCGGTGATTATACCTGAACATCTGATAATCCGTGTAAAGGCTTCCGTCGGTATTGGCCAAATCCGGCTGCAGGCCGCGCGTCCCCTGCTTCGCACCTGCCAGGAATTCAATGTCCCGGCCTTCGGCAAGAGAGTAATCCGTCCTTAAATTGTAAGCATTTAACCGGCGCCCATCAATATAGGCCTTCCCGTCATTGTCGCCCAACCCCTGACTGCTGTCGGCCTGCATGCTGAGGCGGTAATCCAAATTGCCGGCAGAGTCCCCCACGCGCGCGTAATACTGCTGGTCTTTGCCCAACCCGACCGTGGTCACGGCCTGGAACCCCTTTGTCATCGACGGGGGTTTTGTTTTAATGTTGATGACCCCATTAAAAGCATTATACCCGTACATGACGGCCCCCGGCCCGCGCATCACCTCAATCCTGTCAATATCCTCGATAAAGATCGGCTGGTCAACCCACCAAACTCCCTGTGTGATCGGATTAAAAAGGCTGCGGCCGTCCTGAAGGACCTGAACCATATTGGAATATTTATCATTGAATCCGCGGATCGAAACACCGACGGTATTAGCACTCAACTGGGCAACATTCACACCGGGCACCTTGCGCAGGAGGTCCCACACATGCGTATAGCCGCCGCGCTCAATATCCTCCGCGGTGATAACGGTAACCGCCGCCGAGACCGATTCAAGCCGCTGGGGCGTGCGGGAACTAATTGTCACCGGCGTATTCAGGAGGCTCCCGATATCCTGCGTCATCAGCGTTTCAATGCTGGATGTGGCCGCATGAACAGCCCCAGCCGGGACGAAGAATATAAAAATGAACGAAAAGATCCAGAGGAAAAAATTTCTCATAAAGATTCTCCGTTCAGATAAAAAAACGCCGTTGATTGGTGCTGTGTGATCATAATATTACATATACCGAATAAATCAATCCAATTACCCCAAAGAAAAAACCTGACTGAAAAAATCAGCCAGGCTTTCACATCAACTAAAATATATACCCCTTGATCAACCCCTCTTGCGCGCAAGAACCTTCCGTACCGCTGCGGCAATATCTACCGCTTTCAGTTTGTAATACTGCAGCAACTGCTCAGGGGTCCCCGTCTGGCCGAAAGAATCTTTCACGCCGACAATCTCTAACGGAACAGGAACCGTCTGCCCAAGGACCTCGGCCACCGCGCCGCCCAGACCGCCGGCACACTGATGCTCCTCCGCCGTAACAAGCGCACCCGTTTCCGTTGCGCAAGCCGCAACCATATCCCTATCAAGGGGCTTGATCGTGTGCATATTGACCACCCGGATACTCAGTCCCTCCAGGGCCAGGATATCCGCCGCGGCAACCGCCTCGGAAACCATGGCGCCGCAGGCTATAACCGCCGCATCTTTACCCGGCCGGATCACATGGGCTTTCCCCACCGTGAACGGCGTTAATTCATCCGTGAGTACCGGTAACGGTGCGCGTGAAAAACGGACATAAAAAGGGCCCTTTTCAGCCAGCATGGCCGCTGTCGCTTTCCTGGCCTCAATATAATCAACCGGACAAACAACCTTCATATTTGGCAGAACACGCATAATGGCAAAATCTTCCAGGCACTGGGCACTGGCGCCGTCCTCACCCACTGTTACGCCCGCGTGGGTGGCGGCCAATTTAACATTCAAATTGTTATAGCAGATATCCATCCGGATCTGGTCATACGCGCGGTTAGTCAGAAATACCGCGAAAGAATTTGTCACAACCGTGAACCCTTCGCTCGCAAGCCCCGCGGCCATGCCAACCATATCCTGCTCGGCAATACCAACACTGAAAAAACGCTCCGGGCAGGCCTTTTTGAAATATTCCGCGCGGGTGGCATCTTCCAGATCCGCGGAAACAACAATAACCTGCGGATTGACCTTGCCGATCGCCGCTAATTCTTCGCCAAAACCATCTCGTGTGGGGGTAGGTTTCATAATCATATTAATATA
Source organism: Candidatus Omnitrophota bacterium (assembly GCA_037141995.1). Classification (GTDB taxonomy): domain Bacteria; phylum Omnitrophota; class Gorgyraeia; order Zapsychrales; family Fredricksoniimonadaceae; genus Fredricksoniimonas. Next base: position 7,738 of record JBAXBM010000070.1, on the reverse strand, counting down.
ACACTTTCAGGGCATCTGCCAATTGTTCCTTGTTCGGCGCCTTGCCATGCCAGGCGCTCTTAAGCTCCATGAACGGGACACCCTTGCCCTTTAACGTCTGCGCGATAACAACCGTAGGCTTCCCTTTCATGACCTTGAAATCATTGAATGCCCTGATCACTTTTTCAAGGTCATTACCGTCAATATCGATAACATGCCAGCCGAAACTTTTCCATTTATCCGCCAGCGGCTCAAGCCCCTTGATTTCACTGACGAGGCCGTTTTCCTGTACCTTGTTATAATCAACAATGGCGCAAACATTATCCAGTTTAAAATGCGCCGCTGTCATCGCCGCTTCCCAAACAGATCCCTCCTGGATTTCCCCGTCACCCATGAGGCAGTATGACTTGAAATCCTTGCCCTTCAATTTCGCGGCCATGGCCACCCCGTTAGCATACGAAAGCCCATGCCCGAGGGATCCGGTATTAAATTCAACTCCCGGCGTTTTCATGGTCACATGCCCCTGCAGCCGGCTGGCAAACTTGCGGAATGTCTTTAATTCTTCTTTCGGGAAATAACCGAAATTAGCCAGTGTCACATACGTGACCGGAGAAATATGTCCTTTGGAAATCACCAGGCGGTCCCGCCCGTCCCACGACGGGTCTTCCGGACGATGCTGCATCACCGCCCCGTAAAGGGCGACAAATATCTCTACCGCTGACAATGACCCGCCCGGATGCCCTGAACCGGCGGTCTCAAGCGTTTCAAGGATCTCCCGGCGAAACTGCAACGCCATCGCTTTCAGGGTACTCACATCGCATTTCTTGTCAGGCACAGATAACTCCTCGCGCAAAACGATTCAGGGAAAGTTTATAAAAACGGAAAGAGTATATGTCAATACCACAGGATTAGTCAAGGAAAGTGTAAAAATCAAGATTCTTTATATCACTGCAAGAAAACAGAAACTAACCTTTTCCATCCAGCCGGAAAGGATTGTATTTCTTATCCACAAAGAACATCCACCCGGTCGATGCCAGGCTCATGACGCGCCGATCATGCGAATTCCAGCCGAAAGGAATCCACCCCCGTTTCGATGAATACGCGTAGGCAGACACCCCACCCGGAAAATCCCGGCGCAACAGCTCCATCCCGGCACGCATCTGCGCGGCATCCTGCTCCGCCGAACGCGCCAGGTCAGGCCGGGAATCGCAGTATAATACCGCCAATTCCCGCGCCGCCATGATCGCCCCTGCGCTCCACTCCACAGAAACACGGCCCTGTTCTTTCGTATAACCAACCCCCGTCAACTGTCCCTGTTCATTATAAGTGCCCGAATATTCACGCGCTTTATCCCACAGCGCATACGCCGCCCCATCCCCAAACCAGGCATCAATGGTATCCGCCCCCAACGAGAGTATGCCCCATGTTTGCACATCCACCGCAAAATCAGCCTTGTTGACAACCCATTGCCCATCTTTACAAGCCATCCCCTGATAAAACGTATGTGATACCGGATCATAAACCTGCTTGAAAAATATTTCCATCCGGCTCATGGCCTGGAGATAAATATCTTTATTCGTCACACGGTACAGCATCCGTAACGCGCTGTACCACGAAAGATTATTCTCCGTTGATATCTGGTTATACCACCATGATCCCTGTGAGGAAGCGGCAAAAAACTCGTTTTCGCGGAAAGTCCCTATCGGCGCCATCCGTATCCCTCCGATTTCCGACTGCAACACCATGGCGGCGCGCGCCAATTCCTCGGCAAGAAGCAACTCCACTGAACGATCCGGGGCACGGTACACATCCTGCCCCGCATCATAATATTTCTTATGATAGAGCTGCATGGCCGCCATCGCAATCCAGGCATTCTCACCTGCCACAGGCTTCCAATCCTCCCAATGAAGCCTCTCGGCGGAATCAGAGGTCCCGGGGATCCGTTCCTTGCCGTCCAGGGGATCACGGACAAGGTAATTCCCGTGTGCATTGATAATACGGAAAATAAATCCGCGCCGGCCTTCCGCCGTTAATAGTGACGTCACAGCCTCAGGATCTTGGGGGTCATACACGAAATTATAATTGGGATACCCCGCCCGGATACTGACAATATCCTCAAACCGGCCTTTCCAATAAATATCCAGATGATGCCGCGCCCTTTCAAAATTGTCATCACCACCGGCTGCCGTCAACGCGATCTGCCCGACAGCGCCGTCATAAATATCCAGCCCGTCTTCCACAATAGTCCGTTCAACGATCCCGGGAAGAGCCGCCGCGTCTCCCATGGCACCGTAAATATCCTTTTTTTCTTCAGGCAGGACCTGAAAACTCAAGAATAGCCCTGTCCTGGGGCTGACATTGGCATTCATCCACGCCACAAGCGCCTCAGAACGCGGAAGGACAGCCTCAGGATCCAGCCGGGGATATTCTGATCCGGCAGAAGGGACCACGCGCAACGGCGGTATCTGATAAGGAAAAAGCATAAAAGAAGGCTTCTGAGGCATCAGCATAGCCATATCATCTCCCGCGCCGGCATCTTGTAAAGAAAATAAAAAAATAATAACAATTACAGCCGAAACAGGAAAAAATGAAAAACGCCCCATATGCTTGCTCTCCCGTCGGCATGCAGGGCGCACCCCAGAGGGTAAATCCCCCTGAAATGAAAAAACCCTCCGAATATCCGAAGGGTTCTGCCGTGAGTTAACGTACTCACATCGGCAACCAGACAACCTTCCCGGAGTTACCCGGGTTCAGGTTCACGGCTTTGCGCCCTACTTTTTCAAGTAGTTTGCCCTTAGAATTTCTTCACACAGAAAACATAACATATTTCAACAGCCGTTTCAAGGCGTGATAAAAAAACATGGTCAATGATTACTTCCCCGGCCCTGCGTCCATGCCCAATAAAGATAACGGGTTCGCGATAGGCACAATGCGCAAGATGACGCCTTCCACACCGGTGAAATTCCCTTTCTGAAACGCTGCGACCATAGCGGGATCAAATGTCATTGTGACCCCCTTGCCATCCCTGGCCACATCCAGATCCATATTCATGGCATTAAGATCAATACCACCCATCGCATTATCTTTATTCACTCTAACTGGATAAGCATGCGTTTCAACACGGCTAAAGTTCGCCTCTTTTCGAGGACGATCAACAGGAACCCCATCGGAAAGTGAAAGGTGCGCCAGGACAAGCTGTGTCAGTCCAGGAAGGCTCGTAGGACATAAAGATGGATAAATCACATTTAATAGCGTTCTTTTGAACTTTTGCCCATCAAAGGACTTAACCAATGCAGCCCATTCTTGTTGTTCAATACGTTCCTTGGATTCCTTGCTAAGGGTTGCAACAACAGCATCAATCGCAGCCAATTGTTCATCAGTTAACTTCTTCTTTTCTTTTAAATTTATATAGGCAATAAAAGGCAGATCACTTTCATTTAAATCATAAACTGCTTTTTCAACATCGTTTAATGCCTTTAAATCCTTTCCTGCTGATTTTTTATCAATGGCTTTACCCGCATCATTTACAATGGCAGCAGACAATGCCTTTACTTGATCTATAGCTTTAAATTCGTTCGCATGCAACACCCAGGAACCAGAAAACCCCTGTCTTTCCAACCAATTAAATACCATTCGCTCCAAAAGCGCCGTGGCATTTGGATTGTCATTTTGACTCAAGCTCTTAGGCGTTTCCGGATAAAGGGTCTCTATTGTAACCCGCCACAGCCGCTCCCCATCTGCCTCTTTAACCAATTTGACCCAATTCTTCCCTAAGAAATCTTGATAAAGTATATCTGATCCATTACTAAGCCCCTTAATGGCAGCTTCAATCATTTTCACCTTGTTCGAATCCAACTTATCAGCTTCTTTTAAAATAATATAATTTGAAAGGACCATACTCATCATACCATCACCGTTCAACGTAGAGATTCCTTCCTCAGTTGTATTAAACGTCATATTCTTTTTTCCAGCGTCATTATAAATTTTATTCAGCAAATTTTGTACCTTTGCTAGCTCATTATCAAAATCACTTGATCGGAACTTAAAAGACCCTCGGCTATTAATCGTTTGATAATCACGCTGAAAGCCCTTGGCCAGGTTGACCACATCCGTTGGCGATAATTCTTTCACCTTTGGTTCTGCACTCGAAAGAAAGCTTCCGAATGAAAAATTCTTACCTACAAAAAGAAATGGGCTCAAATAGAGTCCCACAAGCATCACTAAGGCAACGATCTGTTGAACACTGCCGCGATGCGCAGTAGAAGCAAAAACAGCAATAGGAACTCCCAATCCAACAGCCCCAGCCACACTTTCCTTCACAGTAAGAATCAACGGATCAGCCGGTGCCATTACAACCTTTATGTTGTTCGCCGCCTTGTCTGTATTCGTCAGCATGGCATTCTCAGAAGAAACTGTTCTTTTGATCTGCGTAGGAATGACCACATTTAATCCAATCGGTGTAATTTCAGCAGGAAGGGGATCTGATTTTCCCACCTCAAGCGAGCCAGTCAATTGAGTCACCCCCCCCGAAAAATACTTCCGCGGCATCGGCTGTTGACTGACAGCATCCATGTCATCCTTGATATAATTGAATACACCCTTCTTATAGGCTTCCAGGTATTGGGCATAAATCTTCTCTTTCACCGCCGGATCATCTGACAGGACCCCGCTGGTTTTAGCTTTATTGCTGTACACCTGGTTCAGGAGCGCATCTTTCAAGGCGAGCTTGTACCAGGAAGCCAGGATCATGGAAGAATGCATCTGGCGCAGGAGCGCAAAATTCATTCCCTCGTTGACTTCTTTTTCAATTTCAGGGATCACAACATCACGGATAACCTGTTTGGCGAGTTCCTGGGCTGGGGTGGTATTGAGCTCAAGCCGTGCCGCGTCTTTACGGGCCTTGGCAGACTGCGCGTATTGGGCGGCCATATAATCGGATTCCAGCATGACCTTCAGGTGCGCGCCGACAACATAAGCAACATTATTACGCTCAAAAACTTTTGCCTTGTCCGCGGTGATCCAAACCTTATTAAACGTGTCGACCGGGATATCCGTTGTCCCGAACTTCTCTTTCGCCTTCGTATAAATCCGGTTCCAAAACGACTTGCCGAGGTCTTTCTCTGGATATATAAGGGAAGCCGTCAACTGTTTGAGAATATAATCCTGCGCCAGCAAGTCGCGGCCCATCTCGGTTTTGCCGAGCTCTTGCGGGATCATGCGGTCTTTTTCATACGGCGATAAATTGACCCAGAGGTCATCTTCCTTGATCGTGAGCGATGCCAGGAAATACTTGATCAGCTTCTGGGATTCAGCCTTAAACGCCGGGCTTTCAATCTTGAGATTGGATTTACCGCTGTCAACAATAAAATCAAACAGCAACGGATTCTCAGGATGCACCCGGACCCCTTTCATCAGCACCGGTACATACGCCGGTGTCAACCCCACCATGGCTCCCGGCGCAGGCAAATTCACTGCCTGTGCGTATGCGGCCGGCGGCATAATAGAAGAAGACACAAAACTCAACAAAATCCACGCAGCAATAAAACGGAAAATAAATGTTTTTTTCATAAGATCTCCATGAATAATGTCATGCGTTTACCACATGGCTGTCCTGAAAAAACCTAGAAAAAGGGGAAATAATGACAAAAAAAATATAACATAATTAAACACGTAATGCAACCACAACATTTTTTTCTCGTATTTCTCGTGCTTTTCGCATTTTCAATGGGGACTATTTTACTTACGTAATATTTCAACAAAAAATACCAAACCTAAACGTCAGACATATCCTTTGATTCATGATCATCTTCTTTTTCTTCAATATTTACCAATTTCAAAATATGATCAGCCTTATCAACCGAAATTTCCTGAACACCTTTGAGCTGCTTCTCCATGGCACGTGTGCGCAATTGGGTTTTTTCAATGGTTTCAGTCGCTGTATTAAGATTCTTACGGACCTTTTCAAGCACGTCACCGAATTTAATAAACTCCGATTTGACACCTCCCAGCACAGCCCACACTTCATGCGAACGCTGCTCAATCGCCAGCGTCTGAAACCCGATGCGCAAACTGCTCAATATCGCTGAAAGCGTAGTCGGCCCCGCGGCCAGGACGCGGTACTTGGACTGCAATTCATCCTGCAAACCCGGCTGACGCAGAATCTCGGCGTACAATCCTTCCGTGGGAAGGAACATGATCGCGAAATCAGTTGTATGCGGCGGAGAAATATACTTGTCATGAATATCCCTGGCCGATTTACGGACAGCCCCTATCAGGGCATTGGTGGATGACTTGACCCCTTCAGCATCCGCGTTTTCTACCGCTTGCAATAAACGTTCGTAATCTTCCTTGGGAAATTTTGAATCGAGCGGCAGCCATACAGGATGGTCAGAACCCGGATCTCGACCCGGCAATTTCACGGCAAATTCAACAACCTCTCCGCCATCTTTGGGCTTGACATTCTTGGCATACTGATTCGCGGTCAAAATCTGCTCAAGGATCGCGCCGAGCTGATATTCCCCCCAGGTCCCGCGCTCCTTGACATTGGTGAGAACACGTTTAAGATCCCCCACCCCGTCAGCCAACCCTTTCATCTCACCCAGGCCGCGCTGAACCGCCTCCAAACGATCACTGACAATCTTGAATGATTCGTTCAGCCGCGTTTCCAGTGTCGCGTGTAATTTCTCGTCAACAGTCAAGCGCATTTCCTCGAGTTTTTTCTCATTGCTCTGTTGTATCTGCTCAAACTTCTTTTCCAGGGTCTCCCGCGCCTTCAGCTGGTCTTCCCGGCCGGCATCTTTCAGGGTGCCCAGAGCCGCCACCACATCATTCATCTGTTTGCGCTGTTCATCAATCATCTGCTGGAGCTGCTCCTTCAGGACCGCACGCACTTTCTCAAAACGCTCCTCGATCACACTGCTTGCCCTCACCAGCACATCACTGGACTTTAATTGGCCCTGAGAAACTTCCTCTCGAAGGCTGCGCGCCTGCCCCGATGCCTCATCCCGATATTTAGAAAATTCTTCACGGATCGTTTTCTCAGGATCAATCCGTGCCGCGCTGTTCATTCGGATTAAGATCAAAATGATCCCGGCCAAAACAAACAAAACAATAAATAACAGCACGATCACTAAAACTTGAAGCATATCATTTCCTTTGTTGGATACCGACGCTTTGGATTCAATAAAATACCATCAACGCTCCGCACGCACAACAGCATGCATGATCTCTTTATCGGGTTGAAAGCGGGAATATTTTTCAGTGCGCGGTCAGCATTGATCAGCAATGCCTATGGCACGCACCGGATTTAATGCGCGGAAGGATCAGCAGCAAAAGCAGAGGGTTCATCTTTTATATCGCCCGTAATAATGTGCGGGGTCAAGAAAATAACAATTTCTGTCTTGGCAAGCCCTTTCTCCTGATGAGAAAAAACCTTTCCCACGAAGGGAATTGACCCCAATAGTGGTATCTTGTTATTAATATCCTGGGATTCATCTTTAATCAACCCGCCGATAATAATGGTGACGCCGTCTTTGACCCGGACCGTGGTATCAACCTCCGACGTATCGACAATAGGAATTTCATTCTTTGTAACCGCACTCGTCACAGACGTCGACGCGGTTGAAACTTCGGGTTTGATCTTCATCGTAATATAACCATCATCATGAATCGTTGGCGTCACATGCAGTTTAACACCGATATCAATAAAATTAACTGATTCAGATGTGGTGGAGCTTGTCGTGTTAGACGTTGTCGCGCT
>JBAXBM010000069.1:0-10072 GCA_037141995.1 Candidatus Omnitrophota bacterium | reverse complement strand
CCTTAAACCGTGCGAATAAGATCGAGAACGTCGTGCACTTGACCGACACCGGCGTATCCGCCGCCATTTTCATCACAACCTGCGAATCACACACCACCAGATCCGGCGGCCGCTTCAAATTAGCCAAAGCCGCGGCATATTCCCGTTCCTTGACGACAATCACCACCGCATCATGATCCAACGCATCACGGATCGCCTGCACCTGGGGGAGAATCAACCTTCCCTTGGGTGCCTGCAAATCAATAGGCACAATCAAAACAACAACCCCGCCGGCAGGTACAAGATCACCCAAGAGCGCCGACGGCCTTAAGAAATCTTCCGGACAAGACTGAAGCAAACACTGTTTAAACAACGTCAATACCATCTCCCGCCCTGAAAGATCAACGCTAGCGCAAATAATAACTTTACCCGTAACAGCCCTCACCCGATCCATAAATTCCAGCGATGGGCTATGAACATCCGCCTTGTTCACCACCACGATCAGAGGCTTCTTGACCAATGCAATTTCTTTAACAAAAGCATCTTCACACGCATCCCAAATACCGGACTCCACGACCAAGACAGCAACGTCCGCACGCGTTAAAGCGCGGTGCGTGCGTTCAATGCGTTTTTCACCCAGAAGAGAGGCATCATCAAGTCCCGCCGTATCAAGGAACATCACCGGCCCCACCGGAAGCAATTCCATCGTCTTCTCGACCACATCCGTCGTCGTGCCCGCTACCGGTGAGGTGATTGAAACATCCTGGCCCGCGATCATATTGAGAAAACTCGATTTCCCCGCATTGACCCGTCCGAACAACCCGATCTGAAGCCTTAACGATTTTGGAGTTATTAACATATTTCTATATCCCCAAGTTACACATATTCAGTCAAGCGTGACGGTATGCCTTGATGCGAGTTCAGAAACCAATCTTTCCTTAATCCCGTTCAAAGAAAAGCTGTTTCTGCTGTCTGAGCAGCAAGGCATACCGTCAGGCTTGACGTCATTGCCAAATATCAACTTATATCTCTTCCCAGAAATTCATGTCCTATACCCCAATCCCAGTAATTGATGCGGCGATAATGCCTTATCAACACACGCCTTGCCCAGCTTCCCTTCAAGAAATAGGCGAAGATTTTTCTCTCCCGCCCCATCAAATTCCTTCAGCAACCCGTTACAGCGGTCATACCCAAACGTCGGGACAAAAGCCGTGATGATCATGCGGCTGTGATCCAGATAATACCGACAACGGATCTCGTCTGCCTGTATCCCGTCGATATGCACTGTCAATTGTTGCACCGCATTATTCAACAATGCCAAAGACCCCAAGAAGGCATCTGCCAAGAGGGGCATAAATTCAACAATTTGTCCCGTGGCACGCCCAGCCGCTTCAGCGACCAGCATGTCATTGGCACACACCTTAAGCGCCGCCTGTGCCGCCGCCTCGAGGATTACCGGATTAACCTTGCCCGGCATCATAGACGACCCGGCCTGCACTGCCGGAAGCTTGATCTCCCCCAGCATATTGAGCAGTCTCAAATCTCCCGTCATTTTCAGGATGTTGACCGCATGCGCTTTCAGTATCCCTGAAACCTCGACGAATACATCGCCATTCATGGTCTCGCCCACTGGATTTTCGCCACGTGACACCCCCAAACCCGTCACTTCACGCAATTTCTCGATCACCAGGAAAATATACTCACGCGGTGCCCCCATGCCGGTGCCGATCACCGTACCGCCGAGATTAACCACGCGCAATCGTTCTTCACACTTAAAGACGCGCCATCTGTCACGCCCGAACGCTTCAGCAAAACCCGCAAACTGCGCCCCCAGCGTCATGGGCACAGCCTCCTGCATTTCAGTCCGCCCCAAGGTGACAATGCCGGCAAACTCTTTTTCTTTCCGTTGCAAGCCCCCCTGCAAAAGGGCAATGGCCTCACTCAAACGCCGCAGTTCAAAGATCCCCGCCACCTTAACTGCCGTCGGATAAACATCATTGGTAGACTGATGGCAATTCACATCATCCAAAGGATGCAGGGCCGCATAATCACCCCGCCCCTTACCCATTAATTCAAGCGCACGATTGGCAATGACCTCGTTGAGATTCATATTCGTCGACGTACCCGCCCCGCCCTGAAGGGCATCGAGCGGGAACTCATCCGCCAGCTTTCCGGCGGCGACGTCATCACACGCCGCGATAATAGGCGCCGCCTTTTCAGATACCAGATACCCCAAATCACAATTCGCCTGGGCGCACGCCTTCTTGACCAGCGCCATGGCCCGGATCAAAACTCCGGCAACCCTTCCTGAAACCAAAGGGAAGTTCTCTATCGCCCGCGCCGTATGAATGCCCCAATAAACATCTTCAGGAACATCCTTATCACCCAACATATCATGTTCCCTGCGGATACCCACATTTACTCCTTGGACAGTGCCGAACGCACGGTAACGCCTTCAATGGCGCCCAGTTTGCCTGTCAAGGCACCCAGCTGATCCGTCGACATATCTACCGTCAACGTAATGACACTGCAATGACGCTCTTTATAAGGAAGCCCGACACGCGCGACAATTTCCTCACCATACTCAGATAATACCTTGTTCACCGACGGTGCTGTTTTTAAACGATTTTCAATGATAATACCGATAAATCCGATGCGCTTGTTCATTTTTACCCTCCTGTTAGTTATAAGAAAAATCCCGGTTCCTGCGTATTGGCAAGAAACCGGGATCATTGAAACCATGATTGTCCGATCCCTTGGATTCAAGCTGAACAATATCAGCTCTGCCCTCAGGTTAATAATTTAGTATACCAAAGAATTATTTGATATACAAGGGTCGCGCCACGTACTTCGTATGCAACAGCTCATGCGACTTATGCGACAACGGCTTTTCCAGGAAATCCTTGTAAAGTTTCTGCACATGCGCATTCTCATGTGAACAGCGGATCTTTAAGCCCGCATCCTCGTCATAAAGCCCCTTGGCACGCTGGCGCCGGATGTCATCCGTCACCATATAAGGCTGACCACCGCCGCCGACACACCCGCCGGGGCATGCCATCACCTCAATGAAATGATATGGCAAAGGCTCTTTCTTTTCGCGCGCCTGACGAACCTTGTCCATGACATACTTGACATTTTTCAATCCATGCGCCACAGCAATGCGGACATCCGTGCCCTTCACATTAACCGTTGTTTCCTTGACACCCTGCAACCCGCGAACCGCGGTAAAATTAACATCCGTCAGGTTCTCCCCGGTGATGGCAAAATAAGCTGTACGGAGCGCCGCTTCCATAACACCGCCTGTGGCGCCGAAAATCGTGCCCGCCCCGGCATACTCACCCAGCATCTGATCAGCCTCCTCATCCGGAAGGTCCTTGAAATTCACCCCCGCCTGTTTGATCATGCGGATAAGCTCACGCGTTGTCAGCGAGACATCCACATCCTGATATCCGGAAGAAGACATATCTTCATTGCGGTTGATCTCATGCTTCTTGGCCGTACACGGCATGATCGAAACCACCTTGATCTTTGCCGGATCCAGCTTCTGCTGCTGGGCATAATACGTCTTGGTCAAAGCCCCCACCATCTCGTGCGGGCTCTTGGCCGTCGAAAAAAGATCGATCATATCCCCGTAATATTTCTCAAGGTAATCCACCCATGCCGGGCAGCAGCTGGTAATAAGCGGGAGTTCACCTTTGCCTTTTGTAAAACGCTCGACGAATTCAGACCCTTCTTCCATGATGGTAAGGTCGGCCCCGAAATTAGTATCGAACACCGTCTTAAATCCAAGGCGACGAAGGATGGCATAAAGTTTTTTGGTCAGGTTCGTCCCCACCGGATACCCAAAGCCTTCACCAACCGCCACACGCACGGCCGGCGCAATCTGGACCACACAATGATTGTCCGGATTCTGGATCAGTTCCCACACCTTTTGCGTCTCATCATTCTCGATGATCGCCCCTGTCGGGCAATGCGCCGAGCACTGGCCGCAGCCAACGCAAGGGGACTCGGCCAGTTTGATATCGCCTGCCGGAGAAATCCGCGTCTTAAACCCCCTGTCAATGAAAGACAACGCCCAGACATCCTGCATGTTCTGGCAGGCATCAATGCAGCGCCCGCACTTGATACACTTGCGCGGATCAAGGATAATCGTACCGGTAGAACGATCAATAGGAAGATCGGGTAACATGCGCGCGAAACGGTCATCATGGATCCCGAAATCAGCACAAATCTTCTGCAGCTCACAATTATTATTGCGGCCGCACACCAGGCAATCCGTTGGATGGTTGGACAGGATCAGCTCCAGCACCGTGCGGCGTGTCTGCACAATTTCAGGATCATGGGTTGTTATTTCCATGCCGTTCTCGATCGGCGTGCAGCAGGCACGCAACATTTTACGGTTACCTTTGGCCTTGACAATACAGATGCCGCAACCGGCTGACGGCGCGAGGTCCGCGTGTTTGCACAATGTGGGGATATTGACCTGAACCTTGCGGGCCGCCTCAAGGATCGTCGTTCCCTGGTCCGTTTCGACCGCAATCCCGTTAATGACCGCCTTAACTTTAGTTGTAACCGTGGACATGGAATGGCTCCTTTTAATCCGTAGTAATTCTTATATCACTGGCGGATAACCGCACCGAATTTACACACCTCATAGCAATTGCCGCACCCGATGCACTTTTCCATATCAATGGTGTATTTGCTCTGGCGTTCGCCGCTGATGGCATTGACCGGACAATTCCGCGCGCACATACCGCAAGCCGTGCAGCGTTCTTTATTAATGCTGTAAGCCACCAGGCTGGCGCATTTGCCCGAAGGGCATTTCTTGTCCACAATATGTGCCCTGTACTCGGCCTCAAAATATTTCATGGTCGACAGCACCGGATTAGCCGCCGTTTGCCCCAGACCGCAGAGTGACGCTTTCTGCATGGCCTGTGCGATCTGATTGAGCTTAACCAGATCTTCCGGCTCCCCCTTACCTTCTGAAATCTTGCGGAGAATCGCCAGCATCTGCGTACCGCCAATACGGCAGGGCACACACTTGCCGCAGGACTCATCCACGCAAAATCCAAGATAAAATTTCGAAATATCGACCACGCAATCATTTTCATCAAGAACGATCATCCCGCCGGACCCCATAATGGATCCCAGCTTCTGGAGGTTTTCATAGCCCACCGGCGTATCAAAATGCTCCTCGGGGATAACCCCGCCTGAAGGGCCTCCGGTCTGAATGGCTTTTATCGCCTTGTTTTGAAACACACCGCCGCCGACCTCAAACACAATCTCGCGCAAAGTAATACCCATCGGAACTTCCACTAGGCCTGAATTCTTGACCTTGCCTGTCAGAGCAAAAACTTTTGTTCCCGTCGACCCCTCAATCCCGATACGACCAAAGGCCTCACCGCCTTTAAGGAAGATATAAGAAACATTGGCCAGGGTTTCAACGTTATTGATAACTGTCGGCTTGCCCCAGAGCCCCTTGACTGACGGGAACGGCGGGCGCGGGCGTGGATAACCGCGAAGCCCCTCGATGGACGCAATGAGGGCGGTTTCTTCCCCGCATACAAAAGCCCCTGCCCCCAGACGGATCTCAATATCAAAATCAAAACCTGAACCAAAAATATTCTTACCGATAATCCCCCGGGAACGGCACACATCGATCGCCTTCTGGATGCGCTCAACCGCCAGCGGATATTCCGCACGGATATAAAAAACACCGTTACCGGCGCCAATAGCAAACCCGCCAATCATCATGCCCTCGATCACAGAATGAGGATCGCCCTCAAGGACCGAACGATCCATGTACGCACCAGGGTCGCCTTCGTCACCGTTGCAAATAATATACTTTGTATCCCCCGTTACTCCGCGGGTGATATTCCATTTCATCCATGTCGGGAAACCCGCACCGCCGCGCCCGCGCAAACCGGCCTTTTTCATTTCTTCAATGACTTTTTCAGGCCCCATGGCCAGCGCCGCAATCAGCCCCTGGTAACCATCCTGGGCGGCATAATCTTCGATAGATTCGGGATCTATCCTGCCGCAATTCCTCAGGACAATACGCATTTGACAATTCTTTTTCTCAAATGCCAAGGCCTCAACTTTTTCTCCAGCAACTATCGTCTTATCGACGATCAGAGAGATATCGGCATTCTTGAGGCCAGCATAAACAAACCCTTCCGGCAATATCTTGGCCACAATGCCCTTGTTATAAATACCGATATCTGCGACAAGTACCACCTGCGCTTTCTCAGACAGGCCGTTGTCACGCAAATGACTGTTCAGCGCCACATAAAAATCACGCAATTCTTTTTTGAGGGTACCGCTGGTGTCTTGAAGGAGAATCCGTTTCATGCCCTTGTCCTGTCGGTTAAAAGGTTAGATCTCGTAAATGTGATTCTCGACGAGTTTTTTCTGGCAGACATGCTCGTCCATGATACGATGCGCGACATCCTTGTTGACCTTGCCGTAAAAAACACGCGGCGCCCCGTCAATATTGACCTCCACCAGCGGCTCCGCCGAACACAGGCCGACACAGCCGCATTTCTTGACAGCAATATCCATATTCCGCGCCTTAATCTCGCCGACAAGCACCTCGAAAACTTCCCGGGCGCCTGCCGCCACCCCGCACGTGCTGTACCCGACACGGATCCAGTTTTTGGGCGCATGGTCCTGCGCCGCTGTCTTTAACGCATTCAACTCATCTTTGGTCATGGCCATAAGGCATCCTCTCTCTAAAATCAATGCTAAACGTTTTTGGAATGCTCGGCAATAATCCCCATCACATCACTGCGCTTGACAGCGCTATAAACCTTATCGTCCACCGTAATGACCGGCGCCAACCCGCAACAGCCCAACCACCTGACGATCTGTAAATGAAAAAGACCGTCCTTGGTCGTCTGCCCCTCTTCAACATGAAGGATATTGCGGACCTCCTCAATCAACGCCGGAGCACCTTTCAGGTAACAGGCCGTCCCGAGGCACACAGAAATATTAAACTTGCCGGGAGCCTTGAGCTTGAAATAATTATAAAATGTGAGGACTTCATAAATGCGGGCCAGTGGCATATCCGCCTGACGGGATACTTCAAGGGCGGCTTCACGCGGGACATAACCATACCGATCCTGGACATCATGGAGGATCATGATCAAATTCCCCTCCTTGCCCTTCCAGCGCTCGACAACAGCCTTAACGTCGTCTTTGAGAGTCTCTGCGATCATAACCAACTCCTTGTCGGATTTCCAGAATGAACCGGGCCATGCCTGCAAACATCAGGAAAAAAAGAAACCTTCCCGGATTAAACCCGGATTGTGCATTAACCGTTATTCCTCGACGATACCGTAGGCACAAAAACCTGCGTTGTTATTCCAACCGGCCTTCCACAATTTTACCGTCAAGAAAAGGCCCGGGTTCAACCCGCATTACCTTTTTCTATTGAAAAATGCGGGTTAAAAATATGTGTCGATTATATGAAGAAGGGAGAAAGGACGCAAGCTAATAATAAGATGAAATAACAACGTCGGGGAATCGAGAATTTTTCTCGATTAAGAGTGTGCAGAAAACTCTAACGCCGCGACCCCACCCGTATTCATGCCCAGCAATAGCATCGGGCTTGAGATCGGGGTAACTTTAAGGATCACCGGCACAACGCCACTAAAATCGCCCCGCTCAAACCGTGCCACCATGGCCGGATCAAGCGTCATCGCCACCCCAGCCCCCTCACGTGCCACATCAAGGGTCATGTTGTTGCTGTTGATGTCGATACCGCCGGAGACAGCCGGCTTTTCATTCAGCCGCGACTTTTCCACCGCATCATGCAAAGCCATATTCTTCGCAACACCTTCCAGCACCCCCCCATCAAACTCCAAAATAGGCACCCCGTCCTTTACATGTATTTGAGTACCTTGAAATACAATCTCCCTTGCATTAGTTCTGGCAATAGCACCCTTGCTCAGGTCTGCAAGAAAATTATTAATAGCTTCACGGGACTTAAACTTAACTTGCTCATTGAATTTCTTATACGCCTTGATCCCGTCAATAAAGACGTCCTTGAGAAATGCTGTCTGTCCCTCCTGGTCTTTGTCAGATAGAAATTGCCTGATCTCATTCACCAATTCCTTATAAATTGCCCCCCTGTTCCAATGCACGTCTTCATTAAATAATTTAGCATGAATCAAAGCAAGCGCGTCTTCCGATGACATGCTGGCTACCAACGATTTTTGCATGATATAACCAGAAGATCCATCGGGAAAACCCATTTCCGCCGCACTATCCCTATTCACACCTTTCTCATGATCACTGCTCAATGAATCAATCAATCTCTCATAATTATTAGACAAATTTTTCAAATGCCAAAACATAGCCTCCAAATATCTTCCATCCTCCCTTAACTTGGCATCAAAAAACATTACACCATTCTTTTCATTAACAAAAATTTCTGCCCCCTCAAGTGCAAATAATGCCTTAACAATCTTGCCCTGTTGTTCAAAATTTTTAACTCTTGGCGATAAAATAACAATACTGGGACTTGATGGGCGTCCTGAAGAAATGGTTGTTAATGTTTCAAGGGCTTTTGCCACCGCAGAAATCGTTTCTTTTAATTGAAAAAACGAAAAACCTTGTTGCTTTAAGGCCGCTATCCGTGCTGACATCTCGTCATTATTAATTACCGCCGCAGAAAAATCTTTTACTGTTGGAATAATATTAGCAGAACGAGGATCTGTCGCATCAAATTCAGTCATCCAATTCAAATATTGCGCTACATATCGATTAACAGTCCCGTCAGAATTAAAAAATCCAATTTCTGATGCGGCGGCTACAGAAAAAGATTCTAAAGAATACGACTCTTTTTCTAATGTTGCTTGAGCGGCTCTCTTTAAAGCCCCCAGTGGATATGGATTTATCGCAAGAATTTTATGTTGTATATTCATTTGAATGACGATTTCATCAACAAGAAGCAACAACTGATCGCTAATCACATTAGGATTTCTTTGCAATGCTATTAATTTGTTGTTATCAATAAGACCGCCCGACAATCTTTCCAAAAACAAAGTAGCTGCTCGCATCTTTTTAGTATTTTGATTAGTTGAGCAAAGCTCTCGAACTGTCCAGGCAGCTCTTAAAAAATCATGAAGAATAGCCCGTTTATCATTCGTTCTTATTTTTGGATCCTGCAGCCGCATTTTAATCCAATCTGCAGACTGCCCAACACGATCTGAAACATCATCTGGATCCAATAAAATATCTGTAACTATCAAAATCAAAGGCAGTACCTGCATAGTCTGTATTTGATCGAATTCAGGTATCATTAAATCTGATGCCCTGTTGATAAGATGCCTATCTACATAACGCTGGTACCAATCTTCATGTATAGTAGCTGGCACCCAATCCATTTTCTTAATACCAAATTCTTGCAAAAATAAGAAAACACGATCAGTATCCGGAACTCCTCCTTGCAAAAAAATCCCATACATTTTCAACACACGAGCCAGCACCACGCCCAAGACCTTGTTATCACGTGAAGTTTTAACGTATGTCTTAAAATCATCCGCCAAGGCCTTAATACGAGAATTCTCAATGTCAGAATTAAACAAGATCCGATAAATTTCTTGATTCACATCGTCTGTTGTCATCGACGTAAGATTCCAAGATACAGTTGTTTCAGTATTCTGTTTGTAAAATTTTTCAGAGCCATGCTTTCGAGCCTGAACTATTTGATCATAGCTAGTCTTCAAATCTCTTAAATACCAATAAACCTCGCTTAAATAACGTGTATCAGAAATAAACAGGGATGAAGAAAGCATCACATGATTTTGTTTGCTTACGAGAACCTTGATATCTTCCAATTTGAACAAATTGCTAATAATTTCTCTCATCTTAACCGCATTTGCTTTTAATGATCCAAAAATATAAATACTAATTTGCTTAAAATCATTTGCTGGAGCAATTCTCATAGATTTAAGAACTTCTGTTACTGATTGAAGCGCAGCACTTACTTCTTCTAATGTATAACCGTCAGCGATCAAACTATCCACTCGTTGCACCATGATTTCATTCGAAAGCTTTTTAACCTCTGCCTGCTCTGCAGAATCAAACC